>CAZMXX010000010.1:0-23139 GCA_964570315.1 uncultured Anaerolineaceae bacterium
TTGCGGGATGTCCGTTTTTCGTTGTGAAATACATTGACCCGCGCTCAGTTGGAGGGCGGCCACCACGGTCTGACAACCCGGCCTTCTCTACCGCCTGCGGCATGCCGTAAACCACGCTGGTAGATTCATCTTCCGCAATGATGTGCCCGCCATTTTGTTTGATGAGCCGCGCGCCGTCCGTGCCATCCGAGCCCATCCCGGTGAGCACCACCCCCAGCACCGATTTGCCGAAATTTTGGGCGGCTGTTTCCATAGTGATGTCCACTGCCGGGCGCACGTGATTTCGGCGCGGGTCTTTGGTCAGTTTCACCCGTTTGTTGCCGGTGATTTCCATGTGAAAATCGCCCGGCGCGAGCAACGCCAACCCGCGCGCCAGCCGATCGCCGTCGGCGGCTTCCTGCACCGTCAGCGGGGAAAGGTCGTTCAGCCGCTGCGCGAGGGATTTGGTGAACCCGGCGGGCATATGCTGCACAATCAACACGGCGGCGGGCAAATCCGCGGGCAAGTGCGCCATCACTTCCTGCAACGCTTTGGGTCCGCCGGTGGATGAACCAATCACCAGCAACGGGTCTCCGACGGAAAAGGGGCGCATCACCGCATAATGGACGGGCGGCGCAACTTCGGTGCGGGCGGGGACGATTTTCCCGGCGTGAACCCCGGCGGCGGCTTTCACCTTCTGTATCAAAACCGACATCACTTCCCGCGTTTCTTTGCTACCCGCCGGTTTCTGCACAAAATCCACCGCACCGTACATCAAGGCTTTGATGGTGGTGCGCGCGCCTCGCGCGGTCAGCGAACTGAGCATCACCACCGGCGTCGGGCAATCAACCATCAGGCGCTGAAGGGTGGAAAGTCCGTCAAGTTTCGGCATTTCCACATCCAACGTCACTACATCCGGCTTGAGCGACGGAATTTTCTTCAACGCCTCCAAGCCGTTTTCGGCGCTGCCAACCACGGTAATATCGGGGTCGGCGCCCAAATGACGATTGATGGTATAACGCATGAACGCGGAATCATCTACAATGAATACCCGAATAGGGTCTGCCATAATCTTACCCCAGAACTTTTTGCAGAGCCATCATCACACGGTCAGGGTCAAATGGTTTGACAACGTAGTCGCGCGCGCCGGATTGCACCGCTTGCACCACCATTGATTCCTGCCCCAACGCGGTGAGCATGATGATTTTTGCCTGCGGGTCAAAACCACGAATTTCAATCAACGCTTCCAGTCCGGTTTTTTGCGGCATGGTAATATCCATCAGCACCGCATCGGGATGGCTGGCTTTATATACCTGAATGGCTTCCTCGCCATTTTCGGCTTCCACCACTTCATATCCGTGCCCGGTGAGCAATTTTGCCAATCGCACGCGCATGAATTTCGCATCATCAACTACCATTATTTTGGTCATACGTTCCTCCACTGAAATCTATTGAACGATAACAGGTTTTCTCATTTTCTAAAGCGGGCGTTCTTTCTGCCCCATTGTACGAATGGTCATTTCACCGCTGGAGACATACAGCTTGGCAGTGCGTCCCGCGTTGCCACCCGTATCGGCGGCTTTGATGGTAAAACCGAGTTTTTTCAATACCTCCCGCGCCATTTCCACATTTCTTTCGCCGATATTCAACGTGTTGCTGAATCCCGGCGCGGTGAGCATATGCGCGCCTCCGCAAATCCGCACAATTAAACGTTGCGGCGACGCGCCTAATTTTTTCACTTCATCCAGCAACATCGTCACCCCCGGCTCCACGAACTTCGAGGGATTGTCCGGCGGGCGACCTTTATTTGAAGCTATCGGCAACAACGCATGCAGCATGCCCGCTACTTTTGCCTGCGGGTCGTAAAAACTGACTGCCACGCACGAACCCAATCCATATGCGACCAATACATCCGCAGCCGATTTACTCACTACAATCTGTCCAATTGATACAGAACGAACATTATCTGCCACTGTTGTCCCCTTCTTTGTCACCGGCATTGCGTTTAATGGCTTGAGCGCACAAATTCCAAAATATTCGCTTCGGGATTGGGCAATATCCAAAAGTCGGCTTGAATAACCCGGTCGGCATCTTTAAACGTGGTGTCGAAAATAATCAGGTCATCGGTGGCGAATTGCATGGAATTCGCCGCCACTGCCGCCAAGATGGACGCCGCCATATCAATGATGACCGCCGGCGGGGACGGCACAATGGAGTGTTTCGTTCTATCGGACAGTACATTGAGAAATGATGCCACGCTCAAATTGCCAATTTCAGACATCGCCGATTGCGCCAGTTCATCCATTTCAGTGGTGGTGCCCACCGGCTCGCCCATCATCATATCAATCAGATAAAAGGCATCTTCCAAACCGAAAATCAGCAACGCTTGCCCCCGCACATCCCCTTCGATGAGCAGGTAGACTCCGACGGTTTCCGCTTCCGGGGAATCCGTGCCGAATTCCATCAGTTCCCCCAAAGGCACGGTGCGCAGGCTCGGATGTTCAATGACGATTTCACGTCCCGTCATCATCGAGAGATTATCGGCAACATTTTTCATCGCCTCGCCCAAAATATCATCAATTTCGGCGTGCGCTAAAAGTTCCAGCCAAGAGTGAGTTTCGTTTTGGTCGCTCATACCGTTGCTCCCTGCCGACGAGCTTGCATCGCCGCGCCAATTAATCCGGGAATGTCAATAATCAGCGCGATGCTGCCATCGCCTAAAATTGTACCACCGGAAATACCCGGTAATTCACCCATTACGGGATTTAAAGATTTCACCACAATATCTTGCTTGCCCAAAATTTTATCCACCACCAGCCCGGCGCGCTGTTTCCCCCATGCAACGGTGACGATAGCCGTTTTGTCGCTATCCGTTTGATGCGCCCCGTTCATACGCGGGTGGATGAAGAATTCGCGCAGGTCAATCAGGGGCAAAACCGAATCCCGCCAGTGGATGACCTGACTGCCTTTGACGGAAGTGACGGAAACATCGGCGTAATAGAGCGATTCGATGATGGTGGACAGGGGGATGGCATAGGCGATGTTGTGCATCGAAACGAGCATCGTCTGCACGATTGCCAGCGTCAACGGCAAGGTGATGCGGAAGGTTGTCCCCTCGCCCACTTTGCTGGTCACAATCACCGAGCCGCTGAGGCGTTCGATGTTCGCCCGCACGACATCCATGCCCACGCCGCGCCCGGAAATATCGGTCACTTTTTCGGCGGTGGAGAGATTGGGGCGGAAAATCAGGTCAACCGCTTCTTCATCGTCCAGTTGGGCGGCTTCATCTTTGGTGAGCAATCCCCGCCGCACCCCGGCAGCTTTCACTTTTTCGGGGTCGATACCGGCGCCATCATCTTTCACGGTGATGACAATGTGCCCCTCTTCATGTGTGGCGGTGAGCATCACCGTACCGGTGGGATTTTTGCCCAGTTTCTCCCGCACGTCGGGCGGTTCAATGCCGTGGTCAACGCTGTTGCGCAATAAATGGATGATGGGGTCGCCGATGAATTCAATCAGCGAGCGGTCAAGTTCCGTGTCTTCTCCCTCAATCACCAGGGAGACTTGTTTTCCGGCGGCGCGGCTGACATCGCGCACCAAACGGGGCATTTTATTGAAAGTATTGCCGATGGGCAGCATGCGCGCGTGCATCACTTCCTCTTGCAGTTGGTCTACCACCCTGCCCAAATGCCCGTTCATTTCCGTTAAATCGGTGATGGGACCATCTTTGCCGTGCGCGTTGAGCAGTGCGCTCTCAATCTGCAACAGCCGGTTGCGGTCGGTCACCAATTCACCGACAAGGTTCATCAGCGCGTCCAGCCGCTCCACGCCGATGCGCACGGTTTTTTCGATTGCCAAATCGGGATGAGATACGCCGCCCGATTTCGGTTTCACTTTGGGTTTTGCCTTCGGTTTCGCTTTGGGTTTCGGCTCCGGCGTTTTTTCGGGTTCGGGGGTCGCTGCGGGGGTCACCGTCACACCTTCCGGCACAAACGCTTCCACGGCATACGTGTCAAGGTCAATCACATCCGCCAGCAGCGCCGAGACGGCATCCTTTTCCCCTGTGGTGGCGACCACGAATTCTATTTTGAAATCATGCTTCGCTTCCGCCAAATCGTCCATCGTCGGTTTTTGATGGATGACTTCGCCCGCGTCCATCATCGCCATTGCCGCCTGCGCCAACCGCGCGGCGGGCGCGAATCCGTCTTTTTTGACGGTGGCGACGGCGGCGTACAGTTTTTTACCGGCTTGCAGTTGTTTCGCTGCCGCCGCCTGCTCCGCCTCAGACAGCGTGACGGTTATGGACTGCGCGGTACGGTTGCCGTTGGACTTCGCGGGTGTGGCGGAAACTGCCGGGGCAGACACGCCGGTGTTGTCCAAAATAGCGCGTAATCCGGCAAGCTGTTCGGAGATGTCCAAATCGCTCATTTCCTGATTGACAATTTCGTCTCGGAACAGTTGCAGCAAGTCCAATGTGGAAAGCAGTTGGTCGGAAATCTCCGGATTGGAGACCAGTTTTTCCTGACGCATGGCATCGAAGATGGTCTCCATCGTATGGGTGAGTTCCTGCATTTTATGATGCCCCACCGTGCCCGCCAACGCTTTGATGGTGTGCGCCGCGCGGAAAACGCGGTTCACGGTATCGGGGTCGGTCACTTCTTCCAGCTCCAGAATACCGCTTTCCATCGCTTGCAGATGCTCATTGACTTCATCGAGAAAAATGCCGAGCTCATCCGGTTCAATATCAAAAATCATTTGTGGAGTCATAATGAGTCCTTTTCCTACTCTGATACCCTGTGTTTTAAAGCGCTTTCAATCCGCTGCCGCAACGTGGCGTGGTCAACCGGTTTGAGGAGATAATCATGCACTTTCAATTCCAGCACATTGAGCACCTGCTCCGGCTGATTGACCGCAGAGAGAACCAGCACGGGGGTATTTTTCAACATGGGGTCGCCGCGCAAATATTTTAATACTTGCGTGCCCGACATATAAGGCATCATAATATCCAGAATAATCAAATCGGGTCTGGTTTCACGCGCAAGGGCGATGCCGGTGGGTCCGTCTTCCGCTTCCAAAACGGTGTATCCGTCAAGTTCGAGGATTTGGCGCAATGTTTCGCGCATTAAAAGGCTGTCTTCGATAATTAAAATGCTGGACATGGCTTTACCTTTCCAACTGTGAGTCGGTACTAAAGTATTTATCGGCGGGAGCTATTTTTTCTAAAGGATTGCGAGCGTAAAATCTGCATAAACGTTTTTGCACCGTTATTTTTCCACCGTTTCCGGCGCAACGAAGACTTTTTCAACATCCAAAATGGTGATGAGCCGGTCGGGGAATTTGGCGATGCCGGAGATGTATGCGGCATCCAAGCCGGTGACGAACATTGACGGCTGTTCGATGATGCGGTCGGGCAGACGCAACACTTCGGTGACGGCGTCCACCACAATGCCAATCACCGAGCTTTGGTGCTCCAGCACGATGATGCGGGTCTCTTTACCGGCAGCCAGACGAGGCATACCGAAACGGGTGCGCAAATCAATCACGGGGACGATGATGCCGCGCAGGTTGGTGACCCCTTCCACAAATTCGTGGGCGTGGGGAACCAGCGTGATTTTCTTCGCTTTGATGATACTTTCGACGATGGAAATATCCACCCCGAAAAATTCGTCGCCGAGTTTGAAGACCACCAATTGCGTTTCGTCGCCATCGAAATCATCCACGTTCACCTGTTTTTTGGCGGGAGCGGGAGCGGGTGCAGGCTCCGGTTTTTTCTCTGTCTCAGGCGGCGCAGCGGGCGCGGCGGTTTTCTCTGTCGCCGGAGCGGGCGTCGGCGGCGGGGGCGGCGATTCTTCAACCGGCGGAGCGGGGTCGGGCTGTGACGGCGGGGGCGATGAGAAAAGATTGCTCAAACCGGCTTTCAGTTTTTTCTGTTTGCTCGTCATATGATTTCTCCACTAAACTTTAGTCAACTAACAACGTTTGAACTTCTTGCGCCAGTTGCCGATATTGTTTCGCCGCGCGGGTGCGCGGGGCATAGAGCAGCACCGGCTCGCCCGTCGCAGGGCTTTCCCGCAAACGGGTATCCACGCCGATGACGGTTTCAAAAATCGCGGTTGAAAAATGGGTCTGCAATTGTTCCAACACGGTGCGGCAAATATTATTTCGGCGGTCATACAGCGTTGCCAGCAGGTGATATTTCAACCCGGGATTGGTGCGCTTCTGCACCTCCGCCACAATGTCCAGCAGGCGGCTCAAGCCGCGAGCGGCGTAATATTCGCACTGGACGGGAACCAGCACCATTTGCGCGGCAGTGAGCGCCATCAGCGTGATTGCCCCCAGTGAGGGCGGGCAATCGAGCAGGACGTAATCGTAATCGGCTTGCCATTGCGACAGGATTTTATCCAGCAGGTATTCGTAGCCCGGTTCGTCGTACAGATAGCGCTCCAGCGCGGCGAGGCGCAAATCGGCGGGCAGGATGTCCAGCCCGTCCACCGCGGTGGGAACGATGGCGTTTGCCTGCGCTTCCGCCGCCTGTCCATCGCCGGGGTTGAACAAATCAACCACCGACCAGGGGAGTTCATGGTCGTCCAAACCGGCGGCGAGCGTCAGGTTCGCCTGCGAGTCCAAATCAACAATCAGCACGCGCTGCTGCATTTCCGCCAGCCCTGCGCCCAGCGACATACACGTGGTGGTTTTGGCGACTCCGCCTTTTTGGTTGCTGATTGCCAGAATTTTCGACATGGTGCGCGCTCCCTCCCGTTGCGGCTACCGCGCGGACGCCGGCGCGAATGACGATTGCGCATCCTGCACGGCGGCAACTTCCACCTGCATCATTTCCTCAAAATCCTCCGCCGAAAGGTCGAAGTGCGCCACGGCATCTTCGCTCACGGCGTATGCCAATCCGTCGCTCCCCAAACCGACCCCCGCCATCAGGGCGGCGGCGTCCGCCAGATGCACCCACTCGGTGACGGGCGGGTCAACCGTTGCCAGCGTCGGCTCGTGATGGTAGCGGATGGCTTCAACCAGCACGGCGGGCAGTTGCCACTCTTCGGCGATGCGTCCGCCCAATTGGGCATGATCCATGCCGGTCAGCCAGCGTTCCAAATCAATGAACGATGCGCCCTGCTGTTGCAGCCGCAGCCATTCATCCTGCCATGATTTTTCATACACAAGGAGTTCATCCAGCACCAGTTTGCCAATATCGTGCAATAATCCGGCGATGAACACTTGGTCGGCGCGGCGGTATTTGAAAAGGCGCGCCAGCCATTTCGCGCCCGCCGCCACCGCGATGGAGTGATTCCACAGCGCGCTGCGCTCCATGCCGTAACCGGGCATCTTTCGATTCAACATTTCGCTCACGGAGACGGTGAGCAGCAAATCACGCACCTCCACCGTTCCCAGCGCCAAAATCGCTTTGTCAATGGTGGAAACTTTGTAGCGCAATCCGTAAAACGGACTGTTTGCCCACTGCAAAATTCGCGCCGACAGCGTTTGGTCAAGCCCGATGACATCCGCCAGCGCCCGGACTTTATAATCGGGGTCGTCCAGCATTTGCAGGGCTTGCAGGGTGGTTTGCGGCAAACTGGGGAGCTTCTGCGTATATTTAAAAATTACGTCAAATGAAATTTTCGGCATAATTCTCGCCAACCTTTTTTTCAGATTTTATTTTCCAACCTCTTGTCGAATAATCACTCTAAAGGGTTCTACCACGCCAATCCGTTTTGAGAAATTCCGCAAGCGTTCCAAAACAGGATAGGTTATTTTCTGCCCTTTGGGAACCAGCAACAGCCCGTTGACCGCTTCGATGTCTTCATGCGCAATCATACCGATGCTCAAATCGCGGACGCGGACGGTCTTTTTGACCTCTTCCACCTTTTCAAAGCGCATTTTTTCCAGCGCCATCACCACAGCGGTGTTATAATCGCGCCGACGGGCACGCAGTACCGCCAATGCTTCGCGCTGAGGAACCCCGCCGGAAACAAGTTGGTCGAAGTCGAGCACAACTTTCAGGATTTGCGCGCCCAACGCCACCACCCGCGCTTCATCGTTGAGTTCATCCTCCGGCGGGAAAACGCTGAACGGTTTTTGCTGGGCGGCAATCATATGAGCAATCGGGCTGAGGCGCGGAATGTTCGCCAGCAAACGGCTGCCCACCTGTGGATGGGCGTTGAACATCGCCTTTTCGCTCTCGGTGAGCGGGGCTTGCGCGTACACCCGCTCCAGCAAATCGGAGGGGAGGGTGACGCAACCGATTTCCGACAGCAGTCCGGCAATTTCATACTGCCAGCCGTTCTCCAAATTCATAGTCTGCCGAATGTGCCGCACATACCCCCGAATGCGGGTGGCGCGATTGAACGCCAGCGGCGACGCCAGACTGAGCATATCCGCCAAAACTTTGATGCTGCCCATCAACGTTTTTTCCAGCAATTCCCGCTCGGATGTGACCAAGCGATATTGCTCCAGCCCGGCGTTCACGGCGATGGTCATCGTTTCATACGGGCAGGGTTTGGTCAGAAAACGGAAGATGTTCCCCTTATTGACCGCGTCAATCGCCGTCTGCATATCGGCATTGCCGGTGAGCATAATGCGCACGGTGTCGGGCGACATTTCTTTGACCCGCTGCAAAAACTCGATGCCGTTCATGCCCGGCATCTGCATATCCGCCACCACCACCGCAAAGGGTCCCGCTTGCTCCACAATCACCAATCCCTGCTCCGGACCGATTGCCAATTCCATATCAAAAATCTTGCGCAAGCGCCGGTTGAGCGCCGCCAGCAAATTGGAATCATCGTCCACAAAAAGAACTTTTCTGCTTGTCATGCTACGCCCTCCCCAACAAGTGAGTGGCACGCCTCGCGCCACACCGGCAATCGCTGAGAAACGCCAAGCTTTTCCAGATATGCCATATCCAATTTATCCGATAATGTTATGTCGCGCACGACGCGCGATTCGTATTCCAGTGCGTTGCCCACATACACCGCCAACGTCGCCGAAAATTCAGAGGATGCGTTCGGCGGCGGCGCGTTGTGATATTTCACCGCCGTCACCACCGGCGCGGGCAATCCCCACAGCGCCAGCAGATACGCCCCGACATCGGCGTGGGTGACGCCGAATTCTTCCATCTCCGCCTGTAGGCTATCCACCCCGGCTTGGATGGACTTCTGCCGCACGGCGATGTACGACTCCGCGAAATATCCGGTGAAAATCAGTTTGCCGATGTCGTGGAGCAATCCCGCCACGGCGGCGAAATCCACCATCGGCGGCGGCGCATTTTCCACCTGCGCGATGCGCGCCGCAAACTTCCCGACGGCGATACCGTGATGCCACATGGAATGGAGCGCCGTCATCGCCAGCGATTGGTGCTCATATTGCCGGAAAACCTGCGCCGACAGCGCGAGCAGTTTGAGGGTGTTCAGCCCCAGCAACACCGACGCTTGCGCGGGGCTGGGGATATGCGCCCGCAAACTTGAAAGCGCGGCATCAATCTGCCGGACAACCTGCGTCTCAATGCCCATCCCCGCCGACACGAGATGCGTCAGCCCGCTCACGGGGGTATCGGCATCTTTCAACTGCGCAATCACCTCATCCAGCGAAATGGGCAACGCCTCAAACGGGTCAAGCTGCGATATCACGCGCCGCACATCGGCGTTGGGCATCCGTTTCACCAGCGCGCATGCCCGGCGCACCGTATCTTTGAGCGTATCGGCATCGCATGGTTTGCCCAAATATTGATGGATTGCCGCCGCGCCGCGCAACACCGCTTCCCGCTCCGCCTGCCCGGAAAGGACGATGCGCACGGTTTGCGGAGCTTCAACCCGCACCCGCCCCAGCAGTTCCGCGCCATCCATGCCCGGCATCCGCATATCGGACACAATCACGTCCACGGGTTGTTCCGCCAGCACCGCCAGCGCTTCCGCGCCGCCTGCCACAAAAATCATATCCCATTCCTTCCGCATTGAACGCAACATGCGGCGCAACCCCGCCAGCAAATTCGGCTCATCATCCACAAAGAGCACCCGCTTTTTCGCGCTCATGCGTGGTCTCCGTTGGCGTCAACGGCGGGGTCAAGGGGCAGGCGGATGATGAAGGTGGTGCCTTTGCCCGTCTCCGTTTCAAAAGTGATGCTCCCGCGATGTTTCTCCACAATCACCGAATGGGAAATTGCCAACCCCTGCCCGGTGCCGCGCCCCACATCTTTGGTGGTGAAGAAGGGGTTGAAAATTTTCGAGCGGGCGGCTTCGGGGATGCCCGTGCCGGTGTCGGAAATGCGAATTTCCACCCAATCGCCGTCGCGGCGGGTGGAGATGGTGATTGTCCCTTTGCCGCCGCTGCCATCGCCCACCCGGTCGCTGATGGCGTGCGCGGCGTTGACGATGATGTTCAGGATGACCTGATTCAGCTCACCCGCAAAGCAGGGGACGGGCGGCAAATCGGGGGCGAAATCGGTTTCCATATCCGCCACGTATTTCCATTCGTTGCGGGCGACGGTCGTCGTGCTTTCGATGGCTTTGTTGATGTCCACCGCCGATTTTTCCTCCACGCCGGGATGCGAAAATTCTTTCATCGCCCGCACAATGGCGGAAACGCGCCCCACCCCCTCCAGCGATTGCTCGATGGCGGCGGGGAGTTCCTCCACCACAAAATCCACATCGGTTTCTTCCATCGTCGCTTCAATTTCCGCCACCAATTCCGAGTGAGCGCCGTCCGCCTTCACTTTTTCCAGCAGTTTCCGGTATTTTTCCAGCAGCGCCGCCATATCGGTGAACGATTCCTGCATGAAGCGGATATTATCGCCCACGTATTGGGTGGGAGTGTTGATTTCATGGGCAATGCCCGCCGCCAACTGCCCGATGGCTTCCAGCTTTTGCGATTGACCGAGCTGGCTCTCCAGAATTTTGCGCTCGGTCACATCCTGCGCAATCACCAAAAACCCAAGCCGGTCGTCCGTTTCATCGGCGAAGGGGCTGATGGTCACATTCAAAAAGCCCTCTTTCCCGTCGGGGCGAGTGTATTTCACATCGTTCACATTGGCAGTGACCACCGTTTTGCGGCAGTCGTCCACCTGTTCCAGAATTTCCACCCAATTCCAGCGGATGCCGCATTCCACAAAAGGTTTGCCAATCACATCTTTTTCAGGGATGCCGAAGGTATTTTCGGCGGGGGTATTCCAGTGCGTCACCGTATCTTCCGGGCTGACGCTAATTAATATGGAGGGAATGGATGCCAGCAATTGCTGCTGCTGGGCGTGCGCGTGCTGCAACGCCGCCTCGGCGCGGGTGCGCTCGGTGATGTCTCTGGAAACGACCACCGCATGGGTGGCGACGCCGGCGGTGTTGTAATATGGATAGTAGGTCACATCCATGTACCGCCGCCCCAGCGCGGCAAAACTGAGCCAACCCTGATAGTGGACTTCATCACCGGCGAAACAGCGGTCGAAATTTTCTTTGATTTTGGAGAGGTAGCGTCCCTCGCCCCACACCTGCGCCACCGAGCGCCCGACGATTTCCTCCGGCTTTTTGCCGTGCGCGGTGCAATACGATTCATTCGCCGCGCGGTACACATAATCGCGGTCAACCAGCGTCATATATTCTTTCGACGTGTTGACGATGAATTCATAGCGCCGCCATTCTTCTTCCAGCGCTTTGCGGTGGGTAATATCGCGGATGATGCCCTGATAGCCCACCAGTTCCCCGTCGGGCGTGCGGTTGGGGGTGGCAGTGAGCAGACACCACAGTTCCGCCCCATCTTTGCGGCGCATCCGAATTTCATGCTCGGTGATGCTGCCGTGCTCGCTCAGATGCGCCACCAGCGCATCGTAATCATCAAAACGGGCGAAAAGAAATTCCGCGCCCAACCCCATCATTTCATCGTGGGTATAGCCGAACATCTCCAGCGCGGCGCGGTTGAAATCCACCAGCGTCCCTTCGGCATTGGTACTGTACACCGCGTCGGGGAACAATTCAAACAATTGGCGGTAACGCTGCTCCGCGGAGCGATATGTTTGCAGTTCCCGCGAGCGGACAATGACATGCTCAAGGATGTGCGCCAGCAGTTTGGGAGAAATGATGGATTTGGGCAGATATTCCTGCGAGCCGGGACGCACCAAACGCATGGCGATGTATTCATCTTCCACATCGGTTAAAATGATGATGGGCGTGTTGGGTGCTTTTTTACGCAGACGCGCCAGCGATTCCTGTTCGTGCCCGCTCTCCGCCGACAAATCGAAGAGAATCACGTCAAACGCATCCGGCTCCAAAAACCGGAGCGCCACCTCTACGCTGGGGGTCACGCGGGTTTTGAATTGCGGCACGGCGATGTCCAACCCTTCGGGGTCGGCAAGATTGCCGTTGAGTTTGCCGATGAGCAATACTGTCGCGGTGGTGATGGATTGAGTTTGGGTCATATTGTTCTCGGTCTGCACAGTTTTTTCCATAACGACACTTTTTCCGTCTTTCCTATTATCGTATGAAACGCAAAATTTCTCCATAAAAGATACGTAAACAAATTCAATTTTGGCGAATCAATTTGAAGACCGCGCGAAACTTTCGCCTCGAATTAAATGCGTGAGGACATCATCCCCCCTCAACAATTGAGCCGTATCCCGATTGTGGTAAAATAGCGAAGACAATACCGGTAATGGGACAGAAGTAAGTGATACGTCATTGCGAGGGCGTAGCCCGAAGCAATCTCCATCAGTGGGGCACGGGGATTGCTTCGCCTTCGGCTCGCAATGACAGTTACCATCACTTACAATTGAGCCACTACCCTGATTGACTGACAAATCTTTTTTGGACGCAGATGCACGCAGATTTTCGCTGATAATCAACCGCAATACCTCAATTTTGTTTTTTCCTGCAACGTTTTAACGGTGGCATTTAATCTGTAAAACATAGAAATCTGCGTTTCTCAGCGTCTATCTGCGTCCTATAAAAACATTGGCGAGTTTTGTCAGTCAATCAGGCCACTACCACAATATCAAAGGATTGCCTTCAATGAATATGAAAGTTCGGTGGGTGTTCCCGTACACGGCAGAGGGTGTGGGACGCGCCCATCAATATCAGGGAAATGGCACAAACGATTGCGGTCCCACCTGTTTGGCAATGACGATAAACTTGCTGGCATGGCAACGCGGGTTCATCAGCGAGCCGCACGCCGTCACCAAAACGCTGATGGCGGCGGCGATGCAGCACGAAGCGGGGTGGATGGGATTGGGGGGGTATCGCGTTGCGTGGGATGTGTTCGGGTTTCCCACCAAAGGGGCAACCTTCGCGCGGTGGGGGATGGTGCGCGCGTTCAATGCCCTCAATCGGCACTGGCGGGCGCTGGGATATGCCTCGCTGGGGCGGGCGAGTTTTCGGGCGCGGGGGCGGAAGGCTCATCTGCTGGACAATATTGCCCGCAATCGCCTCACCACGGTGCGCTGGGTGTGGGAAAAACCTTATGAAAATGGGACTCACTGGGTCAATGTAGTGGGGTATGATGCGGCAGCCGACGCGGTGCTGGTGCTCAATCCGGCGATACCGCACAACGCCACGACACCGGCGCAGAACATTCAGCGGGTGTCGTGGCAGGTATTCAATGAATGGTGGTCTCGTCCGTTTTTCTGCTCACGGAATCAGATGCTCACCTTTCGGGCGGACGCCGATTGATGTCGCCGGCGGGTCATTCGGCGCAATCATCCTGCGGGCAGGGCTTCGCCATCACCCGCGCGATGGGACGCAGCGCCATCCACCATTGCGTTTTGGGGCGTTGATGTTTCCGGTCGCCCAGCCGGGGGAAATCCTGAAAATGGTTGAATTTGATGCGCCCTTCTTCCAACCCGATGAATGCCGCCGTCGAGTCGGTTGTTCTCCCCACACCGTCAATCAGATGGTTCACGCTGTGCAAAGCGAAGCGCGTCGCCAGAATGCGGTCAAACGGGGTGGGGTTTCCCCCCTGCTGAAGATGCCCCAAAATGGCGTGGCGCGTTTCAAACAGGTCGCCCCCTTCTTCCTCAAATAACGCTTCGATGAAGGCGGTGGTGTAAATGGGATTTGCGTTTTCGCTGCGAATCATCAATCCCAAACGTTTCCCCTTTTTGAAACCCTGCTTGAGGTTTCGCAAATCGTCCTGCAAATCGCTCAGGGTGATGCCCTCTTCCGGCATATATACCCGCTCCGCGCCGGTTGCCAAACCGCTCATCAGCGCCAGATACCCGCAGTTGTGCCCCATCACTTCCACCACAAAACACCGCCGCGACGCCACCGCCGATTGTTTGATTTTGTCCACCGCTTCCATAATGCTGTTGAGGGCGGTATCCGCGCCGATGCTGAGTTCCGAGCCGGGCAAATTGTTGTCAATGGACGCGGGCATGCACACAATGGGAATATTGAAGGCGGGGAAATTTTCGCGCTCCAGATACATTTGATAGGCGGTTTCATAAGCCGTCCACCCGCCAATGATGAGCAATCCGTTGAGTTGGTGGTCTTCGATGGTGCGCGCCATCGCGTAAAAGTCGCTGCTGTGCGGCAGATTGCGATTCGTCCCCAGTTCCGACCCGCCGCGCATCGCCCAACCCGCCACGCTCATCCAATTCAACTCTTCCATTTCGCCGTGGACAAAGCCGGGAACCCCGTTATAAATGCCGTACACCCGATGCCCCGCATCGAGCGCCAAACGGGTTGCCGCCCGAACGGCGGTGTTCATGCCGGGCGCGGGCGCGCCGATGTTCATGATACCGAAATTGTAGCGTTCCTGCCCCGGCGCGGGGTCGTGCGGCAGGGCGCGCACCAGTGTGCGCAATGTCTGAAAGGCTTCCGCAAAGCCGGAGCCGCGCCGCTCCAGTGCCAAGTTGAAATTCCGAGCCTCGATGGCTTCGGCGACGGCGTGCGTGCGTTCCACACATGCCATCAACGGCGTGTAGGTCACGCGATTATTCCGCACGCCGATGAGTGACGGTTCCTGATGCGGCGTGGCGCGCAGAATCACCTCGACGGCGGCGTATCCCAATTGCGTGCTCATGGTGCGGTCGTACACGGTGGGCGACCCGCCGCGCTGCACGTGTCCCAGCACGGTGATGCGCACATCTTCCTTCAGATGCTCTTCCAGTACCTGTTTCACATATTGGCTGGTGATGGGATTGCCGTTGCGGTCAATCGCACCTTCCGCCAAAATCACAATGCTGTCCCGTTTGCCCGTTTCGCGCCCGTGCCGGAGGACTTCGCACATCTTTTCTTCCCAATTTTCCACATCGGGGGGACTTTCGGGAATGAGCGCCCAGTCTGCGCCGGTCGCCAGCGCGCCCATCAACGCCAGATACCCGCAGTTGCGCCCCATCACTTCCACCACAAATGCCCGCTGATGGCTGGCGGCGGTACTGCTGATGGCATCCACCGCCTCGGTGATGCGGTGCAGGGCAGTGTCCGCGCCGATGGTCATATCCGTGCCGAACATATCATTGTCAATTGACCCCACCAGCCCGACGATGTTCAAATACGGGCTGGAAGCGGCAATTTCAGGGGTGATGTCGCCCGCTTCCACCAATTCCTGCAACAATGCCGTCCACTCCTGCCGAAAGATGTGCGCGCCGGTCAGACTGCCATCGCCGCCGATGACAACCAGATTGTTGATTTGATGTTTGATGAGATTGTGCGCGGCTTTGCGCCGTCCGTCTCTGGTGCGAAAGGGCTGACAGCGCACCGTGCCGATTTCCGTGCCGCCCCGGTGGAGAATACCGCCCACCGAATCCCAGTTCATGGGGACGATGTATTTTCCCCCTTCCACCATGCCATAATACCCCTCTTTGATGGCAAACACTTCTATGCCGTGATCCAGCGCGGTGCGCACCACCGCCCGCACCGCTGCATTCATTCCCTGTGCATCACCGCCGCTGGTCAGCACCGCCAATCGTCTTTTGTTTTGTGTCTGATTGCTCATTGCGCACTCCCGGTTTGAGTTCAAAGTTGTTCATTCAAAAATACCAGATTGCAGCGTTGCAATTATCCACGTATCCCCGTAATTATGCCACACTCAACGCCGAGCGCAAAGTGTTTTCAGCGCGAATACACCCCTCGCACCAATGCCACGAGCGCCAGCAGTGTCACGCCCGCCGAAACCATCCCCACCAGCAGACTCCCCCCCGTCAGCCACAAAAAACCGCCCATCAGCGCGCCGAACACTCGCCCGACACCCCCCACCGCCTGCACACTCGCCATCATGGTACTCCGCGCAGAGGGCAAGACTTCGGTGAAAAGTGACACCGCGGTGACGTAGGTGAATTCAAAACTGACGAACACCAAAAACAACCCGACCAACGCCAGCGGCAAAGTTGTGCCGATGATGGGGAGCAATCCGTAGCTCACCGTCGCCAGCACCGTCCCGCCAATGACCGCCGCCCGCAGTCCGATGCGGTCTGCCAGAAATACGGTCACACTTTCGCCCGTCAATTCCGCCGCCCCGATGACCGAGGTTGCCATCCCCAGCGCGACAATCCCCAGCCCGAATTTCGACTCCAGCCAGATGCCGTAGGTCACAAAAATGCTGTCATTCGCCATGCTGGAAAAAAACGCGAACCCCAGCGCGCCCAACGCCGGCGGCGAAAGCAGTACCTGCCCCCACGCAGCCCGATAGTTCAGCAACGATGCGCCGGCGGCAACTTTTTTCCGCTTTGGAATCGCCCATGCTGTGGTTATGAACGCCAGCGCCCCGAACGCGCCCAACGCCCAAAACGGCGCGCGCCAATCGGTACGGGCAACCAACAGCGAAAGCAGGGGAATGCCGATGATGGCGCTGCCCGCCCAACTAATTTCAGTGATGCCAATCGCCAATCCGCGCCGGTGATACGGGATGCGCAAACCCAGATAGGCTTGCAGTGCGGGGTCGAAGATACTTTTACCCAGACTCGCCAGCGCAATCCCAATCAGCACGGCGACATAGACCGGCACCACCGCTCCCAGCAACATTCCCCCCGCCAGCAACGCCATCCCCGCCAGCATCATCGTGCGGTATCCCCAACGGTCGCCGAGGGGTCCCACCAGCCCGCCGAGGACGTTCACCGCCTGCAACCCGGCAATCATCACCGTGATGGCTTGGAGTGGCACGCCCAGCCCCTTCGCCAGCACAGAGGCAAAGGGGTACGCAAAGCGGCGGGCAGTGTTGATGAACATCCGTCCGGTGGTGGTAATGCCGATTTGCCACGAAATGGACACACGGTCGGGGTGGAATTGTTGGGGTTCGGGGGGCATTATTGAAACCTCTGTGCGGGAAAAGGAATTTGGACGCAGATGCTCGTTTTTTCTACCTGTGTAAATTCTGACAAAAAACCCTGATTGACTGACAAAACTCGCTGATGTTTTTATGGAACGCAGATAAACGCCGGAAAACGCAGATTTCCATATTTTGCGGCTTTTATCCGGAAATAAATTTCCGGGCTGATAGCCCAAGCCGACTTAAGTCGGCTTAAATTCCAAGCCTTGAACTGAAGTTCAAGGTCAAAGCCGGACGCTGTGCCGTTACGAAAAAACAAAATTGAGGCGCTGCGATTGACTATCAGCGAAAATCTGCGTCCATCTGCGTCCAAAAAAGATTTGTCAGTCAATCAGCAAAAAACCCTCACGCGAAAAATGCGTGAGGGCTATTGTAATTTGAGTGGGCAATTAAAAGCAAATTCCGGCAAGAGGAAACAATGGTTCATGGGGAAAGTAAAATCACGGGTGGTGGTTCAAATTGACCGGCGGGAATCATTCGCCGGTGGGGGCAGAGCAATGCTCTGTCCCCACGCAAAACAAACACGGGTATTTGCCCTCGACCCTTCAGGTATATTTTGTCTCATCCGTCAAAAATAACCACTACCGAAATTTTTTGTTTGGGCAAGTTTCAGCCACGAATTTTCACGGATTTCACAAATTCCAGCCTAAAATTCGTGAAAATCCGTGTTAATCCGTGGCTAAAAACAACACGACGTAAAAGTTTCATTTACCTCAATGACAACCTGTATAGCCACGAATTTTCACTAATTTCACGAATTTTTTCCGTGCAATTCGTGTGAATCCGTGGCTAAACTATTGAAATACTTCACAATACAAGATACGAAAATTTGTGATATTCGTCAATTCGTTCCATTCGTGATTTGGGATATATCACTATTTTCCGAATAGACTCTAAACCGGTTTGAGCCATCAGCCCGAAATTCAGTCCGGGGCAAACTCTACTTTTTCCGCAACAGATGCACCACCGTGCCGAGCGCGTCTTCCGCCGCTTCCAGCAACGGCTCGCTGATGCCGGGATGCAGGTGCAACGTTTCCGCCACGTCGGTGAGGGTCGCGCCCATTTCCAGCGCCAGCGCCAGCTCACCAATCACCTCGGCGGCGCGGGGACCGACCACTGTCGCCCCCAACAGCACGCCGCTCTCTTTTTCCGCCACAATGGATGCGAAGCCTGTGCCGCCGTTCAACATCAGCGCGCGCCCGTTCGCCGCCATCGGGAAATGTCCCGTTTGAACGCTGTATCCGGCGGATTCCGCCTGCGCGGCGGTCAATCCGACCATAGCGATTTCCGGCTCCGTCCACACAATTTTCGTCACGGCTTGCGGCGCGTATTCGGCGGGGTGTTCGCTCAATTGCGCGGCGGCGACCTTCCCCATTTTCATCGCCTGCTCGGCGGTGGCGGCGAGTCCGGTCACGTCGCCCACGGCGAAGACGGTGGGGTTGGTGGTGCGCATTCGGCTGTCCACCGGGATGAAACCGGCGTCATCCGGGGTGATATTGACCGTCTGCAAATGCAAACCGGCGGTGTTGGGGATGATGCCGTTCGATACCACCACACACGCCTCATCGGCAACGGCGGCGGCGGGGTCGTCCACCCCGGCTTCGACGCGGATGCCGATTTTTTTCAGATAACTTTTGAGATGACGCTGCACCGACACGTCAAAATCGGTGAGCGCAAATTTTTCGTGCGGGATAATCAAGCGGGTGGGCACGCCCAGTTTGCCGAAGAAGGTTGCCGTTTCCACGGCGATATAATCCGCGCCCACCACCGCCACCGATGCGGGCAGTTCGGTGAGCCGGTACGCCGCCTGTGGGGTGAGCACCCGCTCGCCGTCGAAGGGAAGTCCCTCCAGTGGGGCAGGTTTTCCGCCCACAGCGATGATGCACTGCTCGAAAATGAAGCGTTTCGCGCCGTATTCCCCTTCCACCCGAATCTCCGTCGGCGACAAAAACCACCCTTCGCCTTTGACCACTTCGATGCCGTTGCCCTTCAACAGCTGATTCACGCCCTTCACCAGTTTATCCACCACCCCCTGCGCGAAGGCTTGCATTTGCGGCAAATCGAGCGAAACATCCGCCGCGATGATGCCCATTTCGGCGGAATTTTTGGCGCGCCAAAAACGGTCGGCGGCGGTGAGCAACGCCTTCGACGGGATGCAGCCCAGATTCAGGCACACCCCGCCCACGGCATTCGGTTCAACAATGACCACTTCTTTTCCCAATTGTGCGGCGCGGATGGCAGACACATATCCGGCGGGACCTGCGCCCAGCACCACCACATCCACCCCCACAGCCATATCTCCGACAACCATCAGCGCAACTCCAGCAGCAAAGTGTCGGGATTGCCGAGCAATGCTTTCAGCCGTTCGGCGAATTGTTCGCCCGCCGCGCCGTCAATCAAACGGTGGTCGAAACTGAGGGAAAGGGGCAGCACGGGGCGAATGACGATTTCGCCATTGATGGCGACCGGCTTTTCGATGATGCGCCCGACGCCCATAATCGCCACTTCGGGGGGGTTGATGATGGGCGTGCCCATCCAGCCGTTGTAACTGCCGTAATTGGTGATGGAGAAGGTGCTGCCCGTCAATTCGTCGGGCGCGAGCCGCCGCCGTTCCGCCAACATCCGCAGGCGGGTCAGTTCGGAGGCAATTTCCAGCAGCGTCATTTTGTCGGCGTGTTTGATGACCGGCACGAGCAAGCCATCTTTGGTGGCGGTTGCCACGCCGATGTGATAATATTTCCGCAGGGTGATTTTCTGATTTTCCATATCCAGCGAGGCGTTGAAATACGGAAATTCTTTCAGGGCGATGGTGGCGGCTTTGATGAAAAAGGGCATGAAAGTGAGCGACAAATTTCGCCGCTGCGCTTCCGGTTTGAGCGATTTTCGCAATTCAACCAGCCTGCCCACTTCAATTTCGCGGAAGGTGCTGACCGCCGGCACGCGGAGGGAAACTTCCATCCGTTCGGCGATACGGCGGCGCAAACCGCGCAACGCCTCCTCTTCCACCGGCTCACCGGCAGCCATTTCAGGGATGGCGATGCGCGCCGGCAATGGTTCTTCGGCGGGCGGGGCAACCGCGGGGGCGGGTGCGGGGAGGGTCGGTGCGGGAGCGGGCGCGGCGGGCTGCGGCTGGGCGGCAAATTGTTTCAGGTCGGACAGAAGAATGCGCCCGGCGGGACCCGTGCCCGGCACTTGCGCCAAATTGATGCCCATTTCCAGCGCGAGTTTGCGCACGGCGGGCGCGGCGAGCACGCGGCGGGTCGGGTCTAAAATGCCGATTTGCACCGGCGCGGGGGCAATGGCGGGCTTGGTTTTGCCGTTGCCGCCGGTCGGTTTTGCGGGCTGAGGCGCGGACATCACCGAATGGCTCATCGCGTGCGCGGTGGGGGTGGCTTTCTCCGGCTCGGCGGGGGGCACTTTCGCCCCTTCTTCCGTGGCAATAATCACCAGCAGGTCGCCGACGTTTGCCATCACCCCCGGTTGCGCCACAATTTTTTGAATCGTACCGGCAACCGGCGAGGGAATTTCCACCACCGCTTTATCGGTTTGGATTTCCAAAATGGTCTGGTCTTGGGTGACGGTATCGCCTTCTTTCACCAGCCAATCCAGAATTTCGGCTTCAAAAATTCCTTCGCCCACATCGGGCAGTTTAAATTCAAACATAGACTTTCTCCATCAAAGTTTCAGGTCTCAGGTCTCAGGTCTCAAAGGCGTATTGTTTCACTTTCTCACCCGCTCACCCCGCACACCCGCTCACTACGGCTCCAGCGTGGTTTCAATCGCCGCCGCAATCCGGTCAAGCGACGGCAGAATGTCATCCTCCATCACGGTGAACGGGTACGGTCCATCGGGGGAGGTGACGCGCAGCACGGGTTTATACAGCGAATAGAGTGCCTGCTCGTTGATGACGGCGATGACTTCCGCCGCCACGCCGCCCGCGCGGGGACCTTCCTGCACCACAATGGCGCGTCCCGTTTTGGATACGGAATTGACGATGGCTTCTTCGTCCAACGGGGCGATGGTGCGCAAATCGAGCACTTCCACCGATGCACCCAGCTTCTGCTCCACCATTTCGGCGGCTTTGACGGAGGCTTGCACCATTGCGCCATAGGCAATCACCGAAATGTCCGAGCCTTCGCGGGCGATAGCGGCTTTGCCGATGGGGACGGTGTAATGCTCGGCGGGCACTTCCTGCCGGAAAGAGCGATAGAGCTTCATATGCTCCAGAAAAAGCACGGGGTCGGGGTCTTCAATGGCGGCGATGAGCAGCCCTTTGGCATCGTAGGGGGTCGCGGGGATGACCACTTTCAGCCCCTGCGCCTGCATGTACAACGCTTCCACGCTGTCGGCGTGCAGTTCCGGGGTGCGCACCCCGCCGCCAAAGGGGGCGCGAATGACCATCGCCATGTCAATTGTGCCGCCGGAACGGAAGTGCAACCGCGCCGCTTGCGCCACAATTTGGTGAAAAGCAAGGTAGGTGAATCCGGCGAATTGAATTTCCGGCACGGGACGCAGCCCATAGGTTGCCATCCCCACGGCGGAACCGATGATGGCGGATTCGGCAAGTGGGGTGTCGAAGACGCGCTCTTCCCCGAATTTCGCCTGAAGTCCGTCGGTGACGCGAAACACGCCCCCATTTTTCCCGACATCTTCGCCAAAAATCAACACGTTGGGGTCTTGCGCCAGTTTCAAATCCAGCGCGTTGTTTATCGCTTTGACCATTGTCCATTTTGGCATAATTACTGCTCCCTGTTCAAGGCTCGAATTAATTCATCGCGTTGGCGCGCCAACTGCGGCGGCGTATCGTTATAGATTAAATCGAAGTATTTTTCGACGCGTTGAGCGGGGCGTTCCGCTTCGTACCGCTCCACGGCGACCTGCAATTCCGTCCGCACATCAGCTTCAATCTCGGCTATTTTGGCGTCGTCCAGCAGTCCCAACGTGCGCAAATATGAGGTATACCGGCTGATGGGGTCTTTCGGCTCCCACGCCGCCAATTCATCGGAGGGGCGGTATTTGGTGGGGTCGTCGGCGGTGGTGTGCGCCCCCATCCGGTAGGTGATGACTTCGATGATGGCGGGACCTTCCCCGTTTCGCGCGCGTTCCAAACACTGTTCCACGGCGCTGTAAACGGCGAAAACGTCGTTGCCGTCCACCACGTAGCCAGGCATCCCGAAGGCGGGTCCCCGGTGGGCGATGTATTCGGCGGCGGTTTGCTTTTCGCGCGGGACGGAGATTGCCCAACCGTTGTTCTGCACCACCGTCACCAGCGGCGCTTTGAAGGTTCCGGCAAAGTTGAGGGCTTCGTTGAAGTCCCCCTCGGAGGTAGCGCCGTCGCCAATCACAGCGACCACGGCGCTCCGTTCTTTTTTGTACTGCATCGCCATGGCAATGCCGACGGCGTGCGGCATCTGGCTCGCCAGCACCACTTGGATGGGCATCACTTTGGTGGCAGGGCTATAGCTGATGGGAATATAGCCGCCCCATTGCTCCATCAAAGTGACCATCGGAATGCCGCGCATAAAAAACGAAATCGCTTCCCGATAGCCGCCAACCAGCCAATCGCCGTCTTGCATGGGCGCGGCTAAACCGACGCTGGCGGCTTCCTGCCCGTTGAGCGGCGCAAACGTGCCCATTCGCCCCTGACGCTGCAATGCCACCATCCGGTTCGAGAAGGCACGCCCCAGAACCATCCAACGGTAAAATTCCAGCAGTTGCTTCGGGGGCAGTTCCGGCGGGTCGCCGACCAACTTACCATCGGGGGTAAGAATTTGTGTAATACTGGTAGGTAACGAGAAAGTCATGGGTTGTAAATTACCTCCTCAATCCACATTGATTATCCCAAAATCGCCGGGGATTATTAACTCACCTTACGCAGGTGCGGATTTGACAAAATTGAAAGTTTGGGAATTTAGT
>CAZMXX010000011.1:0-10267 GCA_964570315.1 uncultured Anaerolineaceae bacterium
GGGCGAGCCGCGTTTTTTGACGGGACGAACATATTCCACGGGTTCCGGCTCGGTGCGGTAATTATTGAACAACCAGATTCCCGCCACAACCAGCAACACACCCACCCCGATGCCCACCAGCACATACCCGATGGTTATCGGCAAATTATTGCCCGTAGAGGCAGCTTGGGCGGGGGTCGCCGCCGAAGTTTCGACATTCGGCTGGACAATATCCACCTGCAAATCCGCCGAGAGTGTATCGCTATTGCGGATGTATGAGCCGGAAAGGGACAAATATTCGCCCGGTTCAAGGTTTTGGAAACGGTAAATGTGATACTGGAAACCGGCGCCATCGTTGCCGGACATCACTTCATCCGCTTCCGGGGAAAACGTCACATCCTGCGCTTCCGGCGGCTGCTGGAATTCCACCTGCAAATTATTCACCGGATGTTCGGTCACGCCGGAAAAGGTGACGACTCGCTTCGTGCCTTCCTTCACCACCAAATTGGGGTCGTAATATTCAAATTGGAAGCGCGGATTTTCCACGGTGATGGTCAACCGGGCGGTGGTGTCATCAATGGCGGAAAGGGTGTATTCGGCATTGACCAATCTGCCGTCATCGGACATCACGGCGACGGCATGCATGTCGCCGGAGGCGGTGGGAACCTCGAAGGTGAGTGTGGCGGGCAGCGGCACATCATCCGCAAGCTGTCCCTGATAGATGACCAGCGTTTCGGGACGGTCGTATTCGGGCCAGATTTGCACAATAAGCTGGTCTATTGTGGGCGCCTGCGCCAGCGAAACAATGGCAATGAGCGTACTCAATAATGCGATACACAGTGCGGTGATGGTCAGTTTTGTCAAACGTTTCATTGGTATTCTGTCCCCGTATCAAAAGATTCTCTGCATTTTATTAGCATTGCGACCATTATACCTTAAAAATAAACAGGAAAAAAGTGATATTTTGCACCAATTTTCACGACATTCATCATATGACATCAACGGGCAAATATCATCCCGACGGTTCATCCAATATATCCAGCGCACGTTCCGCCAATTCTTCGGGAACCCAGACGCTTGCCGCGCCCAGCCCGCCGACGGTCAACCCCATCACCGTGCCGATACTTTCCTGCTGAATGAGCGCGGGGATATCGTCGCTCTCCAGACGGCTTTTGATGACCTGCGCTTCCATCGGTTGCAACCCGGCGACGATGCGCTCCCACTGCACCCGGTCTTCGCCCCCGCCGGTTGTCTCGGCGGCAACGGTGGATGAGGTGGCGGTGTCGCGGCGTTTGATGCCGGGAAAGAACCATTTTCGAGCCCAAGAACCAATCATAAACGTTTCCTTTCTGTTGCAGTTTTCACCGGAGACTGTACCCGCGGCATCGGTTGCCGTCAAGCGGCAAAATTCGACAGAAGCGCGGCACGCATGCTATAATGCGTCATCGCTAAAATATTTTGCGAACGAAGGAGCCTTGCGATGAGGAAAGTTTTCTGGGAAGAGATGCCGGTGTCCGTACCGTCGCCGGTGATTACGTTGGGCTGGCGGCTGGCATTGAGCATCGGATTGCTGGCGCTGGCAGTGCTCATTCAAGCGCGATAATTCAAAAAAACCTCCCCGACATCGGGCAGGTTTTTTTTTGTTCCGCCGCGACACACAACGTCCGTCGCCACGAGCGCCCGGTTATATCCCGGAATCAGAGGTTCTCTTTTCGATTTTGTCGGGCAATGGCAACCGTCCGCGCAATTTCCAACAGCCGATTATACCGTTGATGTTCGCCCGCCGATTTGAGCCGCTCCGTTTCCGCATCGAGCGTCTCAAAAAATTCGGGGGTGACGCCCCCTTCGGCGATGGTCTCTTCGATGATTTCAATCACTTCCGATTTGTCGAGCGCATCCATCACATCTTCAATCCATGCCAGCGTTTCTGCTCTATTCATAAGCCTACTCTTTAAAAGGTACGTCTATCACTGTTTCCATAATTTCGGCGGTCATCACGGCGATTTTCTCTTTCACCGCCGTCACAATTTCCGCCACCGGAATCGATTCGCTGTCGCTGCCGTCGCGCCGTTTGAGTTCCACCGTGCCCTGCTTCAACCCCCGGTCGCCCACGGTGACGCGCAGCGGCAAGCCAATCAGGTCGGCATCGTTGAATTTCACGCCCGCGCTCATCCCCTCGCGGTCATCGAACAGCACTTCCACACCCGCCGCTTGCAGGTCGGCATAAATTTCTTCCGCCGCATTTGATTTTTTGCTCAAATTCACCAAATGCACCTGATACGGCGCAATGGTGATGGGCAAAATCAGCCCGTGGTCATCGTGATGTTCTTCCGCCACGCATGCCAGCAACCGCCCCACCCCAATGCCATACGACCCCATGATGACCGGTTTCTCTTTGCCGTCTTTGTCGAGGAAAGTCGCGCCGAGCGCCTCGGTATAGCGGGTTCCGAGCTTGAAAATATTGCCGATTTCCACGCCCCGGCTGGTGCGCATCGCATTGCCGCAGTGGGGGCACAAATCACCATCAGACGCGGCGGCAATATCCGCCACAATATTTGCCCGATAATCTCGCCCGTAATTGACGCTTAAATAGTGGAAGCCGTCCTCATTCGCGCCCGCCACCAAATTGGGCGAGTCAGGGATGATGTCGTCCACCACAATCAGCGCATTTTTCACCCCAATGGGCGAGCCGTATCCGGGCGACGCGCCGATAGCCACAATCTCCTCTTCGTGCGCCGGACGCAGCGCCTTCGCTTTGACGGCGTTGGCGAGTTTGGTTTCATTCACGTCCATATCGCCGCGCACCACCGCGAACACAAACTTCTCCACATCCTCCGTGCCTTCGGTGATGGTTGCCACCAGAAATACCGCCTTCGCGGTTTTGGCGGTCGGAATGTCCAGCAACTTCGTCAAATCTTCGATGGTCTTGGTATCGGGCGTGGCAATTTTTTCCAACGGCAGGGCATCTTCCGACGCCGCCGGAGGTTTTTGGAAAGTGGCAATCTGCCGGTTGGCGGTATAGCCGCATTCGTCGCACAGCAACAGCGTATCCTCGCCGATGGGGGTGAGGTACATATATTCATGCGCCATACTGCCCCCCATCATCCCCACATCCGAGCCGACTGCCACCGCGGGGACACCGCAGCGGTTGAAAATGTTGAAATACGCCTGATAATGGGCGCGATATTGTTTGTCCAGCCCGTCCCAATCCGCATCGAGCGAGTAGCTGTCTTTCATGGTGAATTCGCGCACGCGGATGAGACCCGCACGCGGACGGGGGTCATCGCGCCATTTGGTTTGAATGTGATAAATCATCGCCGGGAGTTGGCGGTAGCTTTGAATCTCCTTGCGCACCAAATCTGCCACCACCTCTTCATGGGTCATCGCCAGCACCATATCGCGCCCGTTTTTGTCGAAAAAGCGTCCCATCTCCGAGCCGATTTGATACCAGCGCCCCGTCTCTTTCCAAATATCGGCGGAATGGATGACCGGCATGGTCACTTCCTGCCCATTGATGGCATCCATTTCATCCCGCATAATATTTTCGATTTTGGTCATGGTGCGGCGCGCCAGCGGCAGGTAGCTGAAAATACCGGCGGCAAGCTGGCGGATGAAGCCCGCTCGCACCAGCAATTGGTGGCTGACGACCTCCGCATCACCGGGGGCACGGCGCAACGTTTGGCTGAAAAGTTTGCTCATTCGCATGGTGATTTTCTCCTGTCAAAAAACGGACGCCCCGTTTTTTACGGGGCGCAGAATTGCCATAAACGGGTTTCAAACGGCGATAACTATACCATAGGGCAACCGGATTGTCCAATGCCCGGACGCGGCGGTTATCCCCCGCCGCCGAGTTCCGCGTGCCGGAAACAGTCCATGATTATTGTTTGTTTTCTTTCGCCTGAATATGCGCTGCCAACCACGTTTTGAACGTTTCTCGCTCAATGTCTCCCGCTGCCAAACCAAGCATCATTTGTTCCTGCTCATCAATTGTCGCTTGGAGTTCGTGTCCGTTCAAAACCAAAAAAATCTCCATTGCCGCATGCCCCACACGTTTATTTCCATCTACAAATGGGTGATTATTTACAATGGAATATGCCAACGCCGCCGCTTTATCAACCAGAGTCGGATATAACTCTGTCCCGTCAAATGTCATCCGCGGTTGAGCCAGTGCAGACTCCAGTGCCCCCAAATCACGTATTCCGGTCAACCCACCGGATTGTTCCAAAATATACTGGTGAATACCCACCACTTCATTTAACTTCAAATAGCGCATCAGGCGAGACGCCGGTAGAGTTCAACGTTTTTTTGCAGCACGTAATCCAATGCCCGCTGAAATTCGGCATCAGGGCGGGATAGAATTTCATCAATGCTAATCAGGATTAAATCATCCACAGAAACACCCAAACGCGATGATTTTTCCTTCAATTGCTTCAGCCGGTTTTTTGAAACAGTGATGGTTAACTCACTCATATCTCATTTCCCCCACGGTAATGGTTGTGGAAATTATAGAAGACCGCACGTAATTTTTCAAATTGCGGTTATCCTCCGCCGCCGAGTTCCGCGTGCCGGAAACAATTCACCACATGGTCGTTCACCATCCCCGCCGATTGCATGTACGCATAACAGATGGTTGGTCCCACAAAACTGAAGCCCCGCCGTTTCAAATCCCGACTCATCGCCTCCGATTCGGCGGTGAGCGCGGGAATCTCCGCCACCGATTGCCAGGCGTTTTGGAGAGTGCGCCCGTCGGTGAATTGCCAGATGTACGCATCAAAAGCGCCGAATTCCGCCTGCACCGCCAAAAATGCGCGGGCATTCTTCACCGCCGATACGATTTTCTGCCGGTTGCGCACAATGCCCGCATCATTCAACAGCATAGCGAGCTTCGCCTCGCCGTATTCCGCAATTTTCCGGGGGTCGAACCCGTCGAACGCCCGCCGGTAATTTTCCCGTTTGCGCAGAATGGTCAGCCAGCTTAACCCCGCTTGTGCCCCGTCGAGCAACAGGAATTCAAAATGGGTGCGGTCGTCATGCACCGGCTCCCCCCATTCGACGTCGTGATACTGCACATAAAGGGGGTCGTTGCCACACCAATCACAGCGATGCACGGTCATATTTTCCTCCTGACAAAAATAGTTGTGGCAATATGATACCCGAAATCAGTGCAGGCGACAACCCCGCCTAAGTTTAACATAATGAGTTGACATAGTACCAAAAGCCTAGTATACTATAGGCAGAAACAGCAGAATCGGCGATTACGCACCCGACCGCATACCGTTTTGAACTGAAAATTATGGCGAAAAAGAAAAAACAATCTATCGCAACTTGGACATTCGACGACTTGGGCAATCAGTTGCTGCGTCATCTGGGAAACATTTTAGACAGCCTGCAACCGTACCGCCAAGAGTTGGGCAGCGCACTGGCGCTCATCGTTTCAATTTTGGTGATATTGAATCTGGCGGGTGTGACCGGCGGCGCAATCCCCAACCTGTTGGGAAATCTGGCGGCGGGATTGTTCGGCTGGGGCGCAATTCCGGTGGTGATGCTGCTGGGCGCACTGAGCGCATTCATTATTGTGCAATTATTTATGGAAGAACCGACCGAACTGCCGATGGAAAAAATCATCGGCGTGGAATTAATCGTCATTGCCGCGCTGGTGATTGTCCACTTTCTCGCGCCCACGGATGACCGTTTGCTGCTGGCGCAGTCTCGCGCCGGCGGCGGATATGTCGGCTGGGGATTAGGCTCGCTGGTGAGCAGTGTGCTGGGGCAATGGGGCACGGTTGCGCTGTTCGGCGTGATTGCGCTGGCGGGGTTGGGGCTTATCATCAGCTTCGACGGCACGGACATCCGCCGAATTTCCCGCTCGCTCACCCCGACGATGCCCCCGGCTCCCGCGCCGAGCCCCGCGCCCACGCCGACCGCATCCGCGCCGATGATGCCCGCCGCCGCCCCGAAGCCGGTCACCCCCCCACCCGCGCCGCCAAAACCCGCATCGCCGCCGAAACCGGCGGTTTCCGCACCCCGTCCGGCAATGAACACCGACCAAGCCCGGCAAGCGGCAGTCACATCGCCCACCTTCGCCCTGCCCCCCATCGATTTGCTCGCTCCCGGCACAGGTCCCACCGGACGCGCGGCGAATGCCCGCCACCAAGCGGAGGTCATCGAAGAAACCCTGAACGGGTTCGGCGTGCCCGCCAAAGTGGTGGAAATCAATCCGGGTCCCACTGTCACCCAGTTCGGGGTGAAACCGGGAAAAATTGTGCGCAAAATGTCCGATGGAACCATCCGCGAACAGCGCGTGCGGGTGAGCAAAATCAATTCGCTGGTCAACGATTTGGCGCTGGCGCTCTCCGCCGCCCCCATCCGCATTGAAACCCCCGTGCCGGGGCGTCCCATTGTGGGTATTGAAGTGCCGAACACCGCCGTGGCGATGGTCTCGCTGCGAACATCCATGGAAAGCGACGAATATCAGCGCGCCAAAGGCAAGCTGCCGGTGGCGCTGGGGCGCGGCGTCGGCGGCAAAGTGGTGGTGATAGACTTAACCGCTCAACCGCATTTGCTCATCGCCGGTGCGACGGGGTCGGGCAAGAGTGTCTCCATCAATGCCACCATCATCAACCTGTTGATGACCCACACCCCCGATGAGCTGAAACTGCTGATGATTGACCCCAAAATGGTGGAATTGACCTCCTACAATGGCATTCCGCATTTGATTGCGCCCGTGGTGACCGATTTTGAGCAGGTTGCGGGCGCACTGGCATGGATCACCCGCGAGATGGAGCGGCGATACAAAGCTTTCGCCCAGCTCGGCGCGCGGAATATTGCCACCTACAACCAGCGCATGCCAAAGAGCGAAAAAATGCCCTTCATGGTGGTCATTATTGATGAGCTGGCAGACTTGATGATGCTCGCCGCCGATGAAGTGGAAAAATACATCGCCCGGATTGCGCAGATGGCGCGCGCCACGGGCATTCATATGATTATCGCCACCCAACGCCCCTCCACCGATGTGGTCACCGGGCTGATAAAAGCGAACTTCCCCGCCCGCATCGCCTTCGCGGTCAGCAGTCAGATTGACTCGCGGGTCATCATCGACACGCCGGGCGCGGATAAATTGCTCGGCAAGGGAGATATGCTGTATCAAGCCCCCGATTCTCCGAAGCTGGCGCGGTTGCAGGGTTGTTTCGTTTCGGATGCGGAGATAAAAAATGTGGTGCAATATTGGAAGTGGGCGGGCGGCAACACCGATTCCGGCGCGTCAAGCACGCAATCATCCGGGAACGGGACATCCGCCGCCTCGCGCCCGGTCGCGCCTTCCGGGGGGATAGCATCGCCCACCAACAACGCCCCCACGGACAACAGCGAACTGCCGTGGGCGGGCATTCTGGAAGAGGAACGGAAAGACGATATGATGCAGCGCGCCATTGATTTGGTGGTGGAAACCCGACGCGCCAGCACGTCATATCTTCAGCGGAAATTGGGTATCGGCTATCCGCGTGCCTCGCGGTTGATGGATGATTTGGAAGACCAGGGGGTGGTCAGCCCGCCCGACCATCGCGGAGCGCGGAAAGTGCTGTGGACGCCGGAGCAACCCAACGCCGCCCCCATGCCGGAAGTCCCCGCCGCGCCGCCGTCCGCCATCAATCCCGCCGGCGATACCACCGGCGACGACGACCTCGATTTGGATGACCCCGATGACGATTTTGAATACTAGACCGTAAATTTTTCAAAACGCATTCAATATTGTATCATAGCGGTACAAAAATTCGGGACAGCGGTGCCCCTCGGCTATAAGAGGGACACCGTATTTTTTCTGAGGTGATTGCGGATGCGAATCGGCATCGATGCGCGTTTGGTTTATTACAGCAAAGCCGGTATTGGGCAATACATCATTCACCTGACCAAGGGGTTGGAAGCACTTGCCACCGAAACCGACCAGTTTTTTTTATTGCAAAGCCGAAAAGACCAAACCAGCATCGTTTCAAACCACAATTTTTCGCGGGCATCACTGTGGACGCCCAGCCACCACCGGCTGGAACAATCCGCGCTTCGGCTGGAATTGAGCCGTTTGGGACTGGATTTGCTCCATTCACCCGATTTCATCCCCCCTTTCAACCGCAATTACAAATCGGTCATCACCGTGCATGATTTGGCGTTCCTGCTCTATCCGCAATTCATGACGAAGGAATCGGCGCGGTATTACGGGCAGATTGACCAAGCGGTGCGCGATACCGACCACATCATCGCCGTGTCGCAAGCCACCAAAGAAGACCTCATCAAATTGCTGGGGGTTCCCAAACGAAAAATCACCGTCATTTATGAAGGCGTGAATCCCATTTACCGCCAAATTGACCCCGCCGAAGCCAACACCTTCGTGAAAAAAACCTTCGGGCTGGAACCGGGTTTCCTCTTTTTCATCAGCACCATTGAACCCAGAAAGAACATCCCCACCCTGCTGAAAGCCTACAAATGGCTGCAAGACCATCACCGCCGCACCGAAAAACTGGTGATTGCGGGCAGCAAAGGCTGGCTTTTTGAAGAAGTGGACGAAACAATCCGGCGGCTGAATTTGGAACATGATGTCATTCTGCTGGGACGGGTGCATGACAGCGAAGTGAATTACCTGTACAATGCCGCCAGCATGCTGGTGTACCCCTCATTTTATGAAGGGTTCGGGCTGCCGCCGCTGGAAGCGATGCGCTGCGGCACGCCGGTCATCGTCTCGAAAATCAAAGTGATGCCGGAAGTGGTCGGCGATGCGGCGCTGCTGATTGACCCGCTGGACGAAGAAGCGCTGGGCGTGGCAATCAATCGGCTGCTGACCGATGAAACGTTGCGCCGCGATTTGATTGACAAAGGGCTGAAACGCGCCGCGAAGTTCAGTTGGAAGCAAGCCGCGCGAGAGACGCTCGACGTTTATCGCAAGACAATTAACAATTAGGAATTATCAATGAACAATTGTTAATTGTTGACTATTCATTGATAATTGCCATGAACATTCTTTTTCTCACCCCACAGCGACCATATCCCACCCATCAGGGCACAACCATCCGCAATTTCAACCTCATCGCGGAACTGGCGAAGCGCCACACCATCCACCTGCTCACATTTTTAGAACCCGACCAGCCCGCCGATGCCGCACCGCTCGCCGAGTTGTGCGCCACCATCGAAACCCTGCCCGTCCCGCACCGCACCGTCGCCACCCGCCTGCGACAGATGCTCACCACCCGCCGCCCCGATATGAGCTGGCGGCTCTGGTCGCCGGCATTCGTCGCCCGGCTGGAAACCTTTCTTTCCGCCCATCCGGTGGATGTGGTACACATTGAAGGGATTGAAATGGCGCCATACCTGCCCATCGTGCGCAAGGTCATCCCCGCCGCAAAAATAATTTACGACGACCACAACGCCGAATGGCTGCTCCAATGGCGCAATTTCACCACCGACGTGAAAAATCCCCGCCGCTGGATTGCCGCCGGATACAGTTTTGTGCAGACCCAACGCCTCAAACAGTATGAGCGCCAAGTCTGCCGCGCCGCCGATGGCGTGGTTGCCGTGAGCGACGCCGACCGCGCCGCCATCCGTCAACTCGATGCGACGCTCGCCGTGACGGTGGTTCCCAACGGCGTCAATCTGGCGCGATACGATGCCCTCACCGCCGACCCCATCCCGTTCGACCTCGTTTTCACCGGCAAAATGGACTATCGCCCCAACATCGACGCCATGCTCTGGTTCGGGCAGGAAGTTCTGCCGCGAATTTTGGCGCACCGCCCCGAAAGCACCTTCGCCATTGTGGGGCAACGCCCCCACCCGCGTCTGGACGCCCTGCGCAACCATCCCGCCATCACCATCACCGGGTTTGTGGATGCGGTGGAGCCGTACATTGATGGCGCAACGGTGTACATCGCCCCCTTTCGGGTGGGCGGCGGCACGCGATTAAAATTGCTGGAAGCGATGGCGATGCGCAAAGCCATCGTCGCCACCACCGTCGGCGCGGAAGGGTTCGGCGTGCGGCACGGGCGTGAAATGCTGCTGGTGGACGACCCCGCCGCAATGGCAGATGAGATTCTGCACCTGCTGGACAACCCCGCCGAACGCCAACGGCTCGGCGACAACGCACGCCAATTTGTCGCGGACAACTTCACGTGGGCAGCGCTCGTCCCCGCGTTTGAACGGTTGTATTGAGGGTTGCAGGGTTGCAGGGTTGCAGGGTTCACAAATGGGCAAAGCTCGCCCGCTCACTTTCTCACAGCAGGGTTCAGATTTTGAAAAACCACATTCGTCATTC
>CAZMXX010000011.1:10367-22632 GCA_964570315.1 uncultured Anaerolineaceae bacterium
CCCGCTCACTTTCTCACAGCAGGGTTCAGATTTTGAAAAACCACATTCGTCATTCGCAATTCGTCATTCGTCATTCCCCCCTCGCCCCCGATTTCCGCAATCTGCCCATCCCCACCGTTCCCGCAGCGGCGCAGACTCATTTTTCACACCGATTGCGTGGCTGGGGATTGCGGCTCGCCGGGGCATGGCTGTCGCGCCGCGCACCCGCCCCATCCGACGCGAGAAAAATTCTGCTCATCCGCCCCGACCATCTCGGCGACCTGCTCTTCCTCACCCCCGCCCTGCGCCACCTGCGCCAATCCCTGCCGGAGGCGCACCTCACGCTGTTGGTCGGCAAATGGGGATTGCCCATCGTGCGGCACAACCCCCACGTGGATGAGATTCTCACCTGCGACTTCCCCGGCTTCACCCGCACCGAAAAACCGTCGCCGTGGCAACCGTACCGCTATCTCTCGGAACAAGCCCGCGCGCTGAAACCGCACCGATTCGACACCGCCCTCGTCCTGCGGTTCGACCATTGGTGGGGCGCGTGGCTCGCTGCCGCCGCCGGAATTCCCCGACGCATTGGCTACGCGATAGACAGCGTGCGCCCGTTCCTGACTCATCCCCTGCCATACATTGACCAACGCCATGAAGTTGAGCAAAATTTTCGGCTGGCGCAATTCGCCATCACCGGCAATGATGCCCTTTCGCCGAACAACCCGATTGGCGATACGGAATTTTTCCCGGACACGGCGTCCGCCGTGTGGGCAAAGGATTGGTTACGCGCAAAAAACGTGGATGACGCCCACCCGTTGGTGGTCATTCATCCCGGCGCGGGCGCGGCGGTGAAACTCTGGCGCGCCGAAGCGTGGGCGCAGGTGATGGATGCGCTGGCGCGGGAATTTTCGGCGCAATTTGTGCTGAGCGGCAGTCCCGCCGAGCGGGCATTATGTGCGGAAATTGCGGAAAAATCGGCGGCGCAAACGGCAATCGCGGCGGGGGAAACGAGCCTATCGCAGATTGCCGCCATTATGGCGCGCACGGCGCTGGTCATCGGACCCGACACGGGACCGGTGAAACTCGCGGCGGCGGTCGGCGCACCGACGTTGAGCCTGTATGGTCCGGTGGACGCGGTGAAATTCGGCACGTGGGGCAATCCGCGCCGCCACCGGATATTGCTGGCGGGTTTGGCGTGCCAACCGTGCAACCGGCTCGATTTTCCGGCGGCGGAAACGGACGCGCATTTCTGCGTACGCGGGCTGTCGGCGGCGGGGGTCATCGCCGCCGCGGTGGAGATGATGGGAAACGGCGATACCCATTCGCCCCAAAATGTGGTATAATTTCAATCGGAATATTGGTGGTTGCTATGGCTCAATATCGCATTACTTTCACAGATGTCGCCCTCAAAAACCTGAAACGCTATCCAAAAAACGACCAACTGTTGATTTTATCTCATATTGAGCAACTGGCAGCCAACCCTCACCACAAAAATAATGTAAAGCATTTGGTCAACTTCGATGTTTCATATCGAATGCGCGTGGGGAAATATCGGGTACTGTTTGAAAAATATGACCCGCTAAAAATTATTGACATCATTGACATTCTGCCCCGTTCAAAAGCGTATCGCCGGAGGTAATATGCTGGAAAATGTACAAATCATCAAAGAACATGGTAAAGCCAAATTTGCCGTGATAGACTATGCCGAATTTGAAACAATCCAATCCATCTTATCCGACCGGGAAAAGTTGGAAGATTATCTTGATTACCTGCATATCCAATCGGTGAAAAAACAATCCACTCACCGATTCTCGCTGGATGAAGTAAAAGAAATTTTGGCAAATACAGACAGCGATTCGTAACTTGCCGCTCGTCACTCGTCACTCGTCTCTCGCCATTCGCAACTTGTCACTTGCCCGCGTTGCGCTCCCAGAAAACGCCATCGGCATAACCCTGAATGCGCGTATCCTCCGCTGCCAGCGCGAGCCGCTTTTCCGCCAGCAGGCAGTATTCTTCCGCCATTTCCACCACCACAAACCGCCGACCGAGCTTCTTCGCCACCACCGCCGTGGTTCCCACCCCCGCAAACGGGTCGAACACCACGTCGCCGGGGTTGGAACTGGCGAGTACGATTTTCGCCAGCAGTTTTTCCGGCTTCTGGGTCGGATGGTCGGTGTTCTCCGGCATTGACCAAAAAGGCACGGTGATGTCCGTCCACAGGTTGGAGGGATGTGTCAATCGGAAACGCCCCGATTCACCCGCCGCCCAATCTTTCGGCGCACCCGCGTCGTCGGTGTACGGGGCGATGACTCGCCGCTTCAGCTTCACCGCGTCCACATTGAAGGTATATTCATCCCCCACCGTGCCGAACCAAATATCCTCCGCCGCATTCTTCCAATTCCGTTTCGCGCCGCGCCCTTTTTCCCGCTCCCACGTAATGCGATTTCGCACGATGAAATAGCGCGCCATCACCCGGTGAATCGCCGCCGATGAGCGCCAATCGCCGCAAATGTACACCGAGGCGGTCGGTTTGAGCAGGCGCGGCAACCGCGATACCCACGTTTCCAGCCACGCTTCGTAGGCGTCGGGCGGCATTTGAGCAAACTTTTTTCCGTCAAACGATTTGGTCAAATTGTAGGGGGGGTCGGCGAAGAGCAAATCCACCGATTGCGGCGGCAACCAATCGAGGATGGAAAAAATATCTTGCCGGATGACGCGATTTTCCACCGCCGCGAGTGTCACCGCACCGGAAAGAGTCAGCAAACGGGAGCGGAACCGCGCCCGGTCGGCATCGGTGAGGGTGAGGGTGCGGTTGCGGGGCGCGCGCGCCGGGGATTTGGGCATTATGACCTCCTGCTTTGGAAAGCGATTATCTCCATGCTATAATTGCTTGATGTAACTGAAATAGAAAAGGACTTGTCTGACATGTTTAAGAGTTTGAGTAGAATTATATCCGGAAATACTCAAAAGAAAGAAATCAAACGGCTGATGCCGCTGGTGGAAGAGGTCAACGCGCTGGAGCCTGAAATGCAGGCGATGAGCGACGATGACCTACGCCGGATGATTGCCGAATTCCGCACCGAAATTGCCGAAGAGACTGCCGCAGACCGCGCCGAGCTGGCGGAACTGGAAGTTGAAGCCGCCTCCGCGTTCGGTGACGAACGCCGCCGTCTGGAAGTGGAAGTGGAACGCGCCCGCAACCAACTGCTCCGGCTGGAGGATGAATTGCTGGCGGAAATCCGCGCGCGGGTGTTCGCCGCCGTCCGTGAAGCCAGCGTCCGCACCACCACCCTGCGCCATTACGATGTGCAGGTGGTCGGCGGGGCGTTGCTGCACCAAACCCGCGTGGTGGAAATGCGCACCGGCGAGGGGAAAACACTGGTTGCCACGATGCCGTTGGTGCTGAACGCGCTGACCGGACACGGGGCACATCTGGTGACCCCCAACGATTATCTCTCAAAAGTTGGGGTACAGCAAATGGGTATCATCTACCATTTTCTGGGGCTGTCGGTTGCCGTCATCCAAAATGCCGGACACGGCGGGGTGGACAAAGCGTCATTCATGTACGCCCCCGACTATCAAGCCAGCGATGACCGCTATCAGCACCTGCGCCCCATCACCCGCCGCGAGGCATACGCCGCCGACATCACCTATGGCACCAACAACGAATTCGGCTTCGATTATCTGCGCGACAATATGGTGCGCGATTTGCGGCAAAAAGTTCAGCGCGAACTCCATTACGCCATCATTGACGAGGTTGACAACATCCTCATTGATGAAGCCCGAACCCCGCTCATCATTTCCGGGCAGGCGGAAGAAAGCAGCGAGTTGTATCGCAAATTCGCCCAAATGGTAAAGCTTCTGAAGCCCAGCAGCAAAGAAAGCGTGGACGATAAAGACCGCGAGCCGGACGGCGATTATGTGGTGGACGAAAAAACGCGGGTGGTGCATCTCACCGAAGAGGGGATAGAAAAAATCGAGCGCCAGCTCGGCATTGATAATTTGTACGCCCCCGAACACGCCACCATGACCCCGTATCTGGATAACGCGCTCAAAGCGCACGCCCTCTTCAAACGCGATAAAGAATATGTCATCCAAAACGGCGAAGTGGTGATTGTGGATGAATTCACCGGGCGATTGATGTACGGTCGGCGGTACAGCGAAGGGTTGCACCAAGCCATTGAAGCCAAAGAAGGCTTGCGAGTGCAAAACGAAAGTTTCACCTGGGCAACCATCACCTTCCAAAACTTCTTCCGCATGTACAACAAACTCGCGGGGATGACCGGGACTGCCGCCACCGAAGCCGAGGAATTCGGCAAAATTTACGATTTGGATGTGGCAACCCTGCCCACCCACGTCGAATTTCGGGCGATGCAGGGCAGTCTCATCACCGAAACCATCAAAGCTGACGGCACCACCATCACCACCTACCGCAGCCCCGACGGCAAAGAATTGTATCATAAACGAATCGATTACCCCGACGTGGTGTATGCCAATCCGGATGCCAAGTTCCGCGCGGTAGTGGAAGAAATCAAAGAGATGCATGAATTGGGACGCCCCGTGCTGGTCGGGACGGTCGCCGTTGAAACGTCGGAATACCTTTCGCGGCTGTTGAAACGGAAGGGCGTGCCGCATAACGTTTTGAACGCGAAGAACCACGAAAAAGAAGCCACCATCATCGCCCAAGCCGGGCGACCCGGCGCAGTGACTATCGCCACCAACATGGCGGGGCGCGGGGTTGACATTTTGCTCGGCGGGAATCCGGAGGGCATCGCCCGCGACAAACTTCGCCAGCAGGGCATTGATTTGACCACCGTAGACCCGAAGGTCTGGGAAAAAGCGCTGGCGGAAGCCACCGCCATCACCGAAAAAGACCGCGCCACCGTGCTGGAACTGGGCGGATTGCACGTGGTGGGCACGGAACGCCATGAAGCGCGCCGCATCGACAACCAGTTGCGCGGGCGCGCCGGTCGGCAGGGCGACCCCGGCTCCAGCCGTTTCTTCGTTTCCCTGCAAGATGATTTGATGCGCGTTTTCGGCGGGCAAAATGTGGCAAAATTGATGGAACGGTTCGGGCTGGAAGACGACATCCCCATCGAAGCGGGCATCGTCAGCAAAAGCATCGAGAGCGCGCAGGAAAAGGTTGAAGGGCACAACTTCGACATCCGCAAGCACGTGCTGGAATATGACGATGTGGTGAACCAGCAACGGGAAGTGATTTACGCCCAGCGCAACCGCATCCTCACCAGCACCAACCTGAAAGAGAATATCCTCTCGATGGTGGATGACCACATTGAAGAACTCGTAAACACCTTCACCGCCGCAGAATTTGAGGAAGATTGGGATTTGGCAGGATTATACCACGCCATCCGCGCCATCTTCCCCCTGCCCCCCACCATGACCTCCCGCAGTTGGGAAGGGAAATCACCCGATGAATTAATCGAAATGTTCCAGACTATGGCGCGGGAACGGTACGAAGAAAAAGAAGCGGAAATCGGCTCGGACATTCAGCGCCAAATTGAACGGCACATCATGCTGAAATCCGTGGACGACCTGTGGGTGCGCCACCTCACCGCGCTTGACGCGCTGCGGCAGGGTATCGGCTTGCGGGCATTCGGGCAGCAAGACCCGCTGATGTCATACAAACGCGAAGCCCACGCCATGTACGGCATGCTGGTGGAAGAAATTCGGCGCGCTGTGGTGAGCCAGATTTTCCACGTGGAAATCGTCCAGCAACCGACGTTGCAGCCGAAAAAGCTGCAAGCTCGACACGACAGCCTGCAACCCCAAACGCTCGGTGGCACGCGCGACGGCAAAGCGACACCCCTTCGTGCCGTCAAAACGCCTGGCAGAAACGAGCCATGCTGGTGCGGTAGCGGGAAAAAATACAAACATTGTCACATGAAATCGGACAAACAAGGGGTCACCACCCCGGGGCAACCAACCGGAAACGGCAACTCAAACGGGAAATCGGCGGCGACGCAAGGCAAAAAGCAGCCGCAACGGCGCAAAAAACGCCGATAGAGAATTTCTCCGTGCGGGCAACCTCAATACGGTTGCCCGTTATTTTTTTCGCCGATTGTCACCGCCGATTGTCATAATTTTGTCGGAATTCCAATAACTCATTGCACTTTTACGTTTTCAATGCTAAAATGTGAATATAGACTAGCGTACTGAACTATGTGCCCCATCCGAAAGGAGACATCCTGTGGCTGAGCACGATAACTTCTCGGCAAAGTTAATGGATGACATGCCAAAAGATTTGCTCGACTTTGTAAAATCAAAAGTCACATCCTTCATCAAATGGGATTTGATTCGGTTTTTCCATGAAAATCCCGATACGGTGGACACCGCTGAAAACATCGCCCGCTACGCCGGACGGAGTTTGAACGCGGTTGAACCGGAATTGGAGGAACTGGAAATGAGCGGCATCATGCAGCGGCGCATCATCGGCGAGCAGGTGGTCTTCAGCCTGACCGATGACCCGATAATCCGCCAACGCATCGCCGAATTTGTGCGCGCATGTGAAGACCGGCAATTCCGCGTCAAAGCGGTGTATCACATCATCCGAGGGATGCAGTAAAATACGGGGTAATTATGACATTCGCACGGGTAAAAACAGGTATAACAGGGTTCGACGAGATGCTGGGCGGCGGATTTTTGCCGCAAAGCGCCAACTTGGTGGAAGGTGCGCCCGGCACCGGAAAAAGTACGCTGGGGATGCAATTCATCTACAATGGCATTGTGAAATTCAACGAACCCGGACTCATCATCACCTTCGAGGAATTCCCCCAACAATATTACTTCGATGCCGCCAGCATGGGGTGGGATTTTGCCAAACTGGAACGGGAAGGCATGTTGAAAATCATCATGACCAGCCCGGAAGTGACCCATGAAGACTTGGAAAATGTGGGCGGCATCATTGAAACATACGTCGCCGATATGGGCATCAAACGGGTGGTAGTAGACAGCATCACCCACTTCGAGCGGCTCACCAACAACCCCATCGAACTGCGGAACATCCAATACGGCTTCATCAACGCCCTAAAACGGGAAGGACTCACCAGCCTGCTGACCAAAGAAAGCGCAACCCTGCTCGGTGAATCGGCAAACCCGAACAGCGACATCGCCTTTGTGGTGGATTCATACTCCATCCTGCGTTATGTGGAAATTGATTCCGCCGTGAGCAAAGCCGTACTGGTGTTGAAAATGCGCGGCAGCGACCACGCCAAAGACATTCGCCAATATGACATCGAACCGGAAATCGGCTTTAACCTCAAAGCCAAATTTCAGGGGCGAGAAGGCATTCTCAGCGGAAATCCGCGCCGCAGTAAAATTGACGCCTTTGACGAAGCCTTCATCAAATAAATTGCCGTTCCCGGCAATGTCCCTCGCCCCGATGGGCAACGCCCACCGGCACAGGGGCATTTTTTCTAATACCATTTTTCAAATATTATGACTATCATTTCGCAGATTCTGTCCCTCTATATTTGGAGCGCCGCCAGTATCTTGGTGCTGTTTGTCTTTGTCATCGCCCGTTTTTTCGATAAACGCCGCCGCAAACAAACAGATGCCGGGACTGCTTACCCGCTGCACTGGTGGCTTTTGGGAGCGATCATCTGCTTTGTCGCCGCCGCCATCTGGTATGCCCTTGCCGGCAACGTCCATCTGGTCGGCATTCCGGGGGCAGACGGATTGCGCGTCATCGGCGGGATTATCGTCACCTTTGTGGGTATCTCCCTGCTGAACACCATGGTTGGAGGACGTTCGTAATGCCGCTCATCACCATTTTCAGCGCCATCGCCCCCCTTTCCATCGTGGTACTTTTCCATATCCTGGCGAAACTGTCCCGCCGCTTCGGCAGCGTTTTGAAAATGAACGCCGTCTACAAATGGTACTACCTTGCCGAGGGATTGGGCATCATCGCGCTGCTGGCACATTTATGGCAAGCCAGCACCCTGTTGTCCGCCCCGCAACAGCCCGCACCGGCGCTCGCGCCGTGGTTTGGGCTCCTTTTTTTCAACCTGCCACTGACCATTGCCGTCACCATCGGGATAATTGTAACCTGGCGATACTGGAGTTGGCTCATCACAGAAAAAGAAAAATAGCATGAAAAACGCGCCCCCGCTCCCCCAAATTGAAAGCCCCCACCGCGCCGAGTTCTCCGCCCTGCAAACCTTTGCGCGCCTCAGCGCCACCGTGCTGGACTTGGGCGACGTGCTCACCGCCGCGCTGGACATCCTGCATGATATGTTCCACTGCCATCTGCTGGCAATTATTTTGCTGGATGATGAATCGGGTGCGCCGACGCTCGCCGCCACCGGGGGCGACCATCCCCCCGCCGGAATGGACGCGCTGATGCCGCTGGCAGAAGCAACCATCGAGCAAAAAGCGCCCACTGCCGGTATCATCGCTCCCGATTTGCCCGCGTGGGGCATCCCCCTGCTGTTCGGGAAACTCGCGCAAGGGGTGCTGATAGTGGGCAACGCCACCCCGCCCGCCACCGAACAATTTTTCACCGCCTACGCCAACCAGATTGTCGCCGCCATTTCCGGCGCAAAACTCTACGAAAGCGGGCGCGAACAGCAACAGCAGGATTTGACCCGCCGCCAAATTGCCCGTCACCTGCAACAAGTCGCCACCATCATCAACGGTACGCTCGATTTGGACGACGTGCTGAAGCTGATTTTGGAGCGGGTGCACAATGTCATCCCCTACCGGCGCGCCTTGATTTTGCTGCTGCGCGGACAACAACTCGTGGCGCGCGCCGCCGACGGCGTGGATGAACCGCTGGCAAATATTTCCATCAACACCACGGAAAATGTCTTCTACCAACAGGTGTTGTTGCAGCAATACCCCACCGTCTTCCATGACATCACCGAAAATACCTTTTGGAAACTCCAGCGCGCGCCCTTCGCCGCCGATACCAAAGCGTGGGTCGGTGCGCCGTTGGTCTTCAAAAAGAAAATCATCGGGCTGCTTTCTCTGCATCACACCCAAATCGGTTATTTCGATGATGCTGATTTGGAATTGGTACATGCCTTCGCCAATCAGGCGGCAATGGCAATTGAAAATGCCCGATTGTACAAAGAAGAACAGCAAAAGGTCAAACAATTCCACACCGTGGCGAAAATCGGGCGGCAAACCGCCGAAATCAACGACCTGCAAACCCTGCTCTACACCGTCACCGACCGCCTGCACCACGATTTGGGCTATGAATTCATCGCCATTTTTGTGTACGACATCAACCATCACACCCTGCAATTGAAAGCCGCCAGCGACATATCGCCGGACGAAGTTTCTAACATCGCCTACACCCTGCCGCTCACCGGCGACGGCATCATCAGCACCGCCGCCTGCACCAAAGAGCCGCTGCTGGTCAACAATATTTCCGCCTTTCCGGGCTACTTTCCCGGACCCGGACGGGAAACCGTCCGCTCGGAAGTGGCGCTGCCGTTGCTCACCCACAACGGGCTGGTGGGCGTGCTCGATTTGCAGAGCAGCCAGCCGCATCACTTTTCCCCCGATGACATCACACTGGTGCAAACCGTCGCCGACCAGCTCGCCATTGCCATTGAAACGGCAAATCTGAATCAACAGCATCACGAATTCATCCACACCATCGCCCATGAATTGCGCACCCCGCTCACCTTTTTGCGGGGGTATGTTGACCTGATTTTGGAAGACGGGCTGGGACCCGTGCCGCCCAAAATCCGCGACAGTCTCGCCATTGTTTCCACCCGCACCTATACCCTGCAAAAACTGGTCTCAAATCTGGTGACGCACCAGAAGCTGAAGGTATCGCCGCCCGAATTTGCGCCTATCAACCTGCCCGACATCATCACCCTGGTGGCAAAATCGGCGGAACCGACCGCCGCGCAATCGAACCTCACCATTCACACCGATATTGATGCCACCATCCCGCCCATCATCGCCGACCCCGACCAACTCCGCGAAGTGCTGGATAATCTACTGGGCAATGCCATCAAATTCACCCCCGCCGGCGGCACCATCACCGTCACCGCCGGGGCTAACAAAACAACGGTCACGTTCAGCATCGCCGATGCCGGCATCGGCATTCCGCAGGAAAAACAGGGAAAAATCTTCCAGCGTTTTTACCGCATCAAAACCCCCGGGGCAAACCGTCCGCCCGGCACAGGCTTGGGGCTGACCATCGTCAAACAAATTATTGACGCCCACCACGGCGATATTTCCGTGGAGAGCGCCCCCGGCAAGGGGACAACCTTCACCGTCACCCTGCCCATCACCCAACCGGACGACTCATTCTAAACCACCGGCGATTGCCGTATGATTTAAATTTTGTTTTTCAACCAAAACCGATTACCATTACGCTATGTCTAACAACGATTCACGTCATCAAAATAATTTGCGTGCAATTTTGCAAGCCCTGCCCAAAGTGGAGTTACACCGCCACATGGAAGGGAGTTTGCGGTTGGCGACGCTGGCGGAAATTGCCCGCGAGCATGGCGTTGATATTGACAGCTACGCCATTGAAGACCTGCGCCCGTTGGTGCAAATGGTGGATGACGAACCGAATTTCCAGACATTTTTGGCGAAATTCACCCTGTTACGAAAATTTTACACCAGCAAAGAATCGGTGATGCGCATCGCCTATGAAGCCATCGCCGATTGCGCGCACGATAACGTGCAATATCTGGAACTGCGCTTCAATCCGGTGGCACAAGCGGCGCATCAGGGCTTCAGTTTTGAAGATGTGGCGGATTGGGTCATCGCCGCCACCCGGCAGGCGCAAAACGACTTCGACATTCAGGTGCGGCTCATTGTGCAAATGGGCAGACATGAACCGGAATACGCCCGCCGGCTCGCCGAGTTGGCGGTTGCACGCCGTCGCGCCGGCATCGTCGCGCTCGATTTGGCGGGCGACGAGGAACATTATTCCGCCCAAAAATTCGTGGACATCATCCGTTGGGCGAAAGCGCAGGGGCTGCACATCACCGCGCATGCGGGCGAATGTAAAAAATGCCCCCCCGAAAACATCCGCGAAGCCGTGGAACTTCTACACGCCGACCGGATTGGGCACGGCGTGCAAGCCATCCGCAGTGAAACCATTATGGCGTTGTTGCGCCACAAAAATATCCCGCTGGAGATTTGCCCCACCAGCAACATCCAAACCGCCGCCGTCGACCGCCTGACCCGCCACCCGCTGCTGACCTTCTTCCGGCACGGGATTCCCGTCACCATCAACACCGACGACCCGTCCATCTCCAATATCACCCTCACCGATGAGTATTTAGTGGCGGTGCGGGTCATCGGCATTTCTTTTTCAGAACTGAAGACCATCATTTTAAACGCCGCCCGCGCCGCGTTTTTGCCCGCCGATGAACGCGCGACGCTGGTGACGCAACTTGAAAACACCCTCAAAAAATTCACTTATCCACAGGAGACGCCCAATGCCATTCATCGGAAACATTGAATACCATTATCTGCACGCCGGTATCACTTGGTCAGATGGCGGCGGTGCATTCGGGCTGGTGCCCAAAATTATTTGGGAAAAGAAACTTCCCCCGGACGAATACAACCGCGTTCCCCTGCACCTGAACTGCCTGCTCATCAAATCGGAGGGGAAAAATATTCTGGTCGATACCGGGTTGGGACACAAATTGGATGAACGCGGCGCGCGGAACTTCGGGCTGGATAACAGCGGCGGCACGCTGCTGGGGGCGTTGGAAAAGCTGGGGCTCACCGCCACCGACATCGACATTGTGGTGGACACCCACCTCCACGCCGACCACTGCGGCGGCAACACCATGCTTCACCCGGAGACGGGCGCGGTTGTGCCCACCTTCCCCAACGCCGAATACTGGATTCAGCGGCTGGAATGGGCAGACGCTATGTACCCCAACGAGCGCACCCGCGCCACATACCTGCTCGACAATTACCGCCCGCTCGCCGACACGGGGCAACTCAAGCTCATCAATGGCGACACGCCGGTGGCGGCGGGCGTTTCCACCATCATCACGCGCGGACACACCCGCGCCCACCAGAGCGTCCTCATCGAATCGGCGGGGGAAACCGGGCTTTTTGTAGCGGACATGGCATCGCTGAGCTACCACTTCGAGCGCACGGCATGGGTCACCGCATATGATGTCGAACCGCTGGAGAACATCGAAACGAAACGCCGCTGGCAGAATTGGGCGGCAGACACCAACGCCACCATTTTATTCCAGCACGACCCGCACGTCCGCGCTGCCAAACTTCAGCGCGCCGGACGGCACTTCAAGCTCACCCCTCTGGATGATTGAGC
>CAZMXX010000012.1:0-21314 GCA_964570315.1 uncultured Anaerolineaceae bacterium
ATGGACGCTCGCGCTCGCAGTTGTGCGTGCCGTTTCTGGAAAATGAAGCGGTCAGCGGGGTGTTGAGTCTGGAGAGCGCGCATCCGCACGCATTTTCTGCGGATGATCGCGCCTTCGCCGTGCGATATGCGAGCCATGCCGTGCTGGCAATTCAGAACGCAAAACTTTTTGAGGCGGCAAAAGCCGCCAATGAAGCGAAATCGGAATTTATGAACATGACTTCCCACGAGTTGAAAATTCCGATGACCAGCATCAAAGGGTACACCAAACTGCTGACGATGGTGGGCAAAGACAATCTCACCGGGGAGCAGTTGGAATTCATTGATGTGATTAATGATAATGTTGACCGGATGAACCATCTGGTGATGGAACTGCTGGATGTGAGCCGCATTGAAGCGGGCAGTGTTCGCCTGAAGATGGAAAATGTATCGCTGGCGGATGTGGTGCGGGATGTGCTGCAATCGCTGCGGACGCAGATTGAAGAGAAACACCTGCAATTGCAGGTGGATGTTTCGCCGAATTTGCCGTCCGTGTGGGGCGATTATTTCCGCTTGGGGCAGGTGATGACCAACCTCATCAGCAATGCGTACAAATATACGCCCGAAGGTGGCAGCATCACCGTGGCGGCAGAGGTACGCAACAGCACCGAACCGCCGCACATCGCCATTTGGGTGAAAGATACCGGGTTCGGCATTTCCGAAGAAGACCAAACCCGGTTGTTTGAAAAGTTCTTCCGCGCCGCCGACCAAAACATCCGCGACGTGCCCGGCACCGGGCTGGGATTGTCCATCACGCGGAGTTTGGTGGCGCTGCACGGCGGTGAAATGTGGTTTGAAAGCGAATTGGGACGCGGTTCAACCTTCGGTTTTACAATTCCAACCACAGCCGAAGCTGGTTGAGCGCGTGCGCAGTGAGCCACGACGATGCCGTTTCGCCGGTGTAAGCGTGTTGGAACACCCGCACCCGCGTTACATTTTGATGCACCACGCCGACCACCGCCATCGTCGCTTCCGGGTGATTTGGAACCGGGAACCCCAAAATGCTCATCCCCACCACATCATCGGTGGTGAGTTGCGCCGCCACCGCGAGCGCAATTTCCTCCGGTGTGTCGGCTGAAACTTCCAGCGCCGCCAGTGCCGCCTCTGTGCTGGCGAACACATTTTGCGCCGCGATGATGTTGGCGTATCCCCCCATTGCCAGCGCCTGAAGCGCACTGCCGTCCAGCAGGGCATCTACCATTGCCAGTTTCAGTTTTCGGGCTTGCAGTTTCTGCCCAATCACCCCCGCGAGCGTATCGTCATCCGCCCCGTAAATGGTGTTGCCCAATCGCCGCCGAATCTCCGCTTCCACCGGCGCAATCAGCGCGTCCGCGTCGGCATCTGAGGGCGCTTTCGCCGTGATGCGCACATCCACTTCCCCGGTGTGCGCCGCCAGTCCCACCGTGGGGTTGTTGACCCGCATCAAATCGTCAATTTGGCGGTCGATATTGCTTTCTCCGATGCCGCACACATGCAGAATGCGGGCTTTGATGAGCTGTTGCGTCCCGATTTTTTCTTTCAAATAGGGGATGACCGCGTGTTCCATCAAATATTCCAACTCTTTGGGCACACCGGGCAGGCAGATGATGCTCCCCTGTTCCGATTCCACAATGAAAGAGGGGGCAGTCCCCACCGGGTTTTCAATGGGGATGGCGTGTTCGGGAATCCACGCCTGCCGCTTGTTATTTTCGCCCATCGTGCGCCCGAATTTGGCGAATCGCGCCGCAATTTGCGCCTCCAATTCCGGGCTGTATATCAGTTTGCGGTGGGTTGCTTTGGCGGCGGCTTGGCGGGTGATGTCATCTACCGTGGGACCCAGCCCGCCGGATACAATCACAAAATCCACCCGCGTGAGGGCGTGTTTCAGCACCTCCACAATGCGTTCCTCGTTGTCGCCCACCGTTGATTTATAATATAAATTCAGCCCGATATCGCGCAACATTCGGGCAATTTTCACCGAGTTGGTATCCACAATTTCGCCCAATAGCAATTCCGTGCCGGTTAAAACAATTTCTGCTCGCATATCTATTCTCCGTTGATTTTAAATTGGATTGCCATTGTATGCTTGAAGATTGGAATGGGCAAAATATGCCGTTCTGTGCGCCTAAAAACCGTTATGTCATGCCGGGTTTAATTGACAATAAATTGTGATTATGTTATATTCAACATAGGTGATAATATGTCAAGTTTAAATCAAGTGGAAGAACTGAACATTCTCACGCGAGCAAAATATCCGTTGCTGTATATTGTCTCGTGGGAGGAGCGGCGCATTGAGGACATTTTGCGGCAAGTGGCGGCGAATCGTCGCAAGCAGTTGTACCTGTGGACGCTGACCAACGGCATCGTTCACGTGGATGCGCCCCATACCACCATCGACCCCGGCACGCGCAACCCGCTCAACGCGCTGGACACCATCAGCCAGTCGCAGGAAGCCGCGATTTTCGTTTTAAAAGATTTTCATATGTTGTTGAACCCGCAGGCGGGACCCGAATATGTGGTCACGGTGCGTAAAGTGCGCGATGTCATCAACCAGTTGAAGGAGAGCCGCAAAACGCTGGTGATTTTGGCGCCGGTGGTGGCGTTCCCCCCGGAATTGGAAAAAGACATCACTGTGTTGGATTACAGTTTGCCGCATTTTGACGAGTTGGCGCAGTCGCTGGAACGGGTCATCCGTTCCGCGCGGGAAATTTCCGATATGCGGCTGGAGGTTTCGCCCACTGACCGCGAAGCCATTTTGAATGCCGCGCGCGGGCTGACCTGCACCGAGGCGGAAAATGTTTTCGCCAAAAGTCTGGTGATGCACCATGTGCTCGATGTGGATGTGATTATTTCGGAAAAGGAACAACTCATCCGCCGCTCGCGGGCGTTGGAATATTTTCAATCGGTTGAAGATTTTTCAAATGTGGGCGGGATGAAATTGCTGAAAAACTGGTTGCGCAAACGAAGCCGGGCATTTTCGGACAAAGCGCGCCAATTCGGCTTGCCCGAACCGAAAGGATTGCTGTTGCTGGGGGTGCAGGGGGCGGGGAAAAGCCTGCTGGCGAAGGCGGTTGCCAGCCAGTGGCATTTGCCGCTGCTGCGCCTCGATTTGGGGCGGGTGTTCAGCGAGCTGGTCGGCTCTTCCGAGCACAATATTCGCGGGGCGCTACAACTGGCGGAAAGCGTCGCGCCGTGTGTGCTGTGGATTGACGAAATTGAAAAAGGGTTGGGCGGCGTCGCCAGCTCGCACCAGTCGGATGCGGGCACGACGGCGCGGATTTTCGCCAGCATTTTAACGTGGATGCAGGAGAAAAAATCGCCCGTATTTGTGATTGCCACCGCCAACGATGTGGCAAAACTCCCGCCGGAGATGTTGCGCAAAGGGCGCTTCGATGAAATCTTTTTTGTGGATTTACCGCAGGTTCAGGAACGCCGCGAGATTTTTGCCATCCATTTGGCGCAACGCGGACGCGACCCGCTGGAATTCGACCTCAATCAGTTGGCAATGAACACCGACGGTTTCAGTGGGGCGGAAATTGAGCAGGTGGTGATTTCGGCGCTGTATGATGCCTTTGAAGAAGACAGGGACATCACCACCCACGATTTGCTCAACAATATTCACGCCACAGTTCCGCTTTCGCAGACGATGGAAACGGAAATCACCCGTTTGCGCCAGTGGGGACGCAGCCATGCTCGCCCGGCATCGCAGATTGAGGCGGTTGTGCCGGGCGCCAACGGGCGTTCGGGTATTCGTCACATTGAATTGGGGTAGCCGCTATGATTCCGCAGACTGTACATCGTTTATTCAAACGTTACCAAGCCGATATTGAAGGTGCTGTCATTGCCGTGGGGCTGGGCGCACTGGTCGGCGCGGTACTCGTCAACTTTCCGGTGTATCCCACCAACTGGTCGCCGGTGCTGATTGCCGTTGTCATTTTGCTCGGCTTTCGATTCCCCCTGCCGGCGTATCTGGCGGCGGTGGCAATTGTCGCCTATCCCCTGTATTCCGTATCGCTCTATTTGGCGGTGCTGTTTGTGGCGGTGGGCGTGTTGCTGCAACGCCCGTTGAGCCATTATCTCGGCGCGACGGTGCTGGTGCTGGCGACGCCGCTGCTGGCGAAATATAATTTGCACTGGCTGGTGCCGATTATTGCCGGTTTGTGGTGGGGCGCCACCAACGGCTTGTGGATTGCCGGATTGGCGGCGCTGTGGGGAAAAATACTCGGCGGGATGGCGGGACTTTCCGCCGATTGGCTGTTGCTGGCGGGGAAAATGCCCGCCGTCGCGGGGGTGTCGCAGCGGTTTCATGCGCTGTCAGCCATTGATACCCTGAACAAATTATTGCAACCCTTTGCCCCCAATTCGACGGTGCTACTGTACCACCTGATGCAAATTGCGCTGTGGGCGGCTGTCGGGGCATTGGTCGGTGTGCTGGCGGATAGAAATTGGCTGCATCGCCGATTTTACCCGTGGGCAACCATCATCACCGCCGCCATCGGTGCGGTGGGGCTGGTGGCGGGGCATCTGTTCATGACCCTGTGGCTGCAGGATGCCGCCCCGGAAGTATTCCCGTGGCAAACCGTGTTGACCGCCGCCGCATATGCCGCCGTCATCACCGGCGGGGCGGATGTCATCCGCCGTTTTCTGGATTTACCGCTCGCCCCCGCCACCCGCAAACGGTTCACCCTGCCTGTCTTCAGGCGGTTTCGCTGGACGGAATCTCGCACCGAGAAGGCATTCCGGCACAACAGCGCGCCGGTTCCCGTGCCGAATTTGCCGGATTGGGAACCGCCAACCGAAAACAACGATCTGATTTTATTGGAATTGGATTGACGCTATTCCGGAAAACACATTATGCGCCGGTATACTCGGAATTCCACCAACAGCATACGTACGCGCCGTTTGCGTCCGGCAACCAGCCGCCGATTGACCTTCGGGCAGTTCGCCTCCGCGTTGGGGATGGGCATCGCCCTGCTTTTGCTCGGCGTCACCTTTTTGGGCGACTATTTTCGCGTACCAAAAGTAAGTTTGTCCGTGTCGCCGGAAATTATCTCCCCCAATGGCGACCAAGTGCAGGATGCGGTCAGCATCGGCTATTCCCTTTCGGAAGACGCGGAAATCGCCATCACCATTTTAAACCGATTTGATGTTGCGGTGCGCCAGTTGCGCGCATCGGAACCCCAACCCGCCGGGCAATATGTATCTCTGTGGGATGGCAAAGACGATACCGGCGCAATTGTTTCGGATGGCAAATACACCATCGAGATTGCTGGCAAAGGGGTGTCGCGCACGGCGGTAGCCCGCCAAACTGTGCAGGTGGATACCGAACCGCCACCGCTCCAACTCACCAATTTAAACGATGTAACCCGCGTCGCATCGCCCGGCATCACACTCGAAGGAGTCACCGAGCCGGGCGCGACGGTGTATCAAGCCGGAAACGCCGAAACCGTCGCTGTGGATGCGCAGGGCTACTTCAAAATTGACCGCCAGCTCACCGAGGGCAGCAATATTCTGGACATTTTTGCCAGCGACCAGGCGGGCAACACCACCCATCTGAGCCACAATGTCGTTTTAGTGACCCGCCCCCCGGAGTTGACCGTTGCCTCACCCACCAACGACCAATGGTTGAACCAGAAGGTGCTGGAAGTGATCGGCGCCGCGCCCAATGCGGCGCAAGTGCTGGTGAATGAACAGCCCGCCATTGTGCAGGAAGACGGGACATTCAGCCGCGAAGTAATTTTGCGCGAAGGGGACAACACCATCCGGGTGGAAGTGACGGATGATGTGGGCAATACCGCGGTGGCGGAGCAGACGGTGCATCTAAAAACATCGCCGCCGCAGTTGGAAGTGAACATCGCCGATGGTGCGGTGTTCCAGCAGGCGGGCGTGCGGCTTTCCGGGCGCACTGAACCCGGCGCCATTGTACGGGTGAACAATCGGCTTCTCTCCGTCAGCCCGCTGGGCGAATTTCAAACCAACCTGTCGCTGCTCAACGGGCGCAACACCATCAAAATTGAAGTGCGGGACGTGGCGGGCAACATCACCCAGATGAGCCGCCGCGTGGAATTCAAAAGTCCGGTGGCGCAAAATGAAGTGAACCGATTCTTCGAGCGGCTGCCCGCGCTGTCATCGCTGGCAACCCCTGTTTTAGTGGCGATACCGCTCCTGCTGTTGTTGGGTTTTGCGTTCACCCGTCCCATCTCGCTGTTGCTCACCACCGATGCGGAGACATTCACCCCCGGCATCCCCGAAGAGCAGCAAGTGGTGACGCTGCGGCTCAACCTTTCAAAAAGCGCGCGCACTTCGGTGCGGGTGTTGAACAGTTTCGGCAATCCGGTGGCGACTATTTCCCCGCGTCGTCAGCGCGGGGCGGGCATCCACACCTTCACGTGGGACGGGTATGACGATTGGGGGCGCGCGCTCGCGCCCGGCGAATATACTCTGGTCGCCGAAGCCAGCGCACCGACGGGGCAGGTGCGCTCGGCGGTGACGCTCACTCTACGACAAGACCCGTTGGTGGCGGCGCAGTACAGTCATCGCCGCGCCCAAAAATGGGCGGCAGAAACCATCTCCGCACGGCAATAACCTATGACCTCATCGCGGAAAACAACCGGCGCACTCGGCGAAACGCTCGCCGCGCAATACCTGCGGCAACACGGATACGAAATTGTGACGTGCAATTGGCGCTGTCCCACCGGCGAAGTGGACATCATCGCCCGTGATGGCGACACGCTGGTTTTTGTGGAAGTTCGCACCCGTCACGGGGTGCGGCACGGCTCACCGGAAGAGAGCATCACCCCCCGCAAGCAGAAAAAACTCATTGAATTGGCATACGAATATTTGGCGGCAATGACGCCGCCGCCCGCAGATTGGCGCATTGATGTGCTGGCAGTGGTATTGGGGCGTGGCAACTCGGTGACGCGCATCACCCACATCCCCTTTGCGGTCGGTGAGCTGTAGGGAAACTGTCTGAAAATTTTGGAAAACGGGCGGAAAGGATTATAATCAACTCTTGTGATGAAAATGCCCTTTAGGAAAGGCTGAACATATTTTATGACCACATTTGAACAAAAATTGCAAAAATACGCTGAATTGACCGTGCGGGTCGGGTTGAATATTCAACCCGGACAACGGCTGATGATCCGTTTGGCGCCGCTGGCATCCGCGCCTCTTGTCCGCGCCATTACCGACCACGCATACCGGGCGGGCGCGCGGTTGGTTGATGTGCAGTGGCGTGATGAAGACCTGATTTTATCCCGTTTCAAATACGCCCCGCGCGATTCATTCGCTGAAACCCCCCGTTATCGAACGGACGGATTGGTGCAGCATCTGGAAAAGGGCGATGCGCTGTTGACCATCCACGCCGCCAACCCCGATTTGCTCGCCGGGCAAGACCCGGAACTGGTCTCGATGATGATGCAGGCTTACCAAAAATCATTGCTCCCCGCCAGTAGTTTGATTATGCGCGATGCCATCAATTGGTCGATTGTGGCATACCCGACCGAAGCGTGGGCGTCAAAAATCTTCCCCGATGTTTCAGTGGACGAAGCGGTGGAAAAACTGTGGCACGTGATTTTTGAAGTTTGCCGCATCCACCACGATGACCCCATTGCGGCATGGAAGGCGCACAACGCCAAATTGCAAGCCATCAGCAAATATTTGAACGAAAAAGCCTATACCGCCCTGAAATATTCCGCGCCCGGCACCGATTTCACCGTCGGGTTGCCGGAGGGACACATTTGGAAAGGCGCGGAGAGCACCAGCGCGGCGGGCATTCGTTTCATCGCCAATTTGCCCACCGAGGAAGTATTCACCATGCCGCACAAAAATCGCGCCGACGGCGTGGTCACGGCATCGAAACCGCTCAGTTATGGCGGCAGGCTCATCGAAAATTTCAGCCTGACATTTAAAGACGGCAAAGTGGTGGATGTGCGCGCCGAAAAAGGTGAAAAGGTGCTGCGGGATTTGGTGGAAATGGATGACGGCAGCGGACGGTTGGGCGAAGTGGCGCTCGTGCCGTTCAAGTCGCCCATTTCGCAATCGGGATTGCTCTTTTTCAATACCCTGTTTGATGAAAATGCCGCCAGCCATCTGGCGTTGGGACGTGCCTACAAATTCACCATGCAGGGGGGCACAAAACTGACCGATGATGAATTTGCCGCGCGGGGCGGCAATTACAGCCTCGCCCATGTGGATTTTATGGTTGGCGCAGAGCAGATGAACGTGGACGGCATCACCGCCGACGGCAAAGCGGAACCCGTCATGCGGCAGGGCGAATGGGCATTTGAGGCGTAAGCCGCGCCGTTAAAAAGCGGGTCACTGCGCCGGGGGAACCATCCCCGATGCGCCGCCCGTCCACCATCGTCAGGGGCATGATGCCCATCAATGTGTTGGTTAAAAACGCTTCATCGCTTTCAAAGAGTGATGGAGCGTTGTATTTTCCCTCAAAAACACCGATGCCCGCCGCTTCTGCCAGCGACAGCACCGCCTGCCGCACGATGCCCGGAACCAGTCCGCAGGCAACCGCCGAGGTGAACAGCGCGTCGTCGCGCACCCAAAACAGATTGCTCACGCACCCTTCCGCCAGAAAACCGGCGGTATTCAGGAAAATCCCTTCGTCCGCCCCCGCCGCCGATGCGTCCGCCTTCCCCAAAATATTTTCCAGATAGTTGAGCGATTTCACCCCCGCAATTGCCGAAAATTCATTCTTCCGGTGGCGCAATATGACCGCCCGCATCCCCCGCCGATACAACTCTGCGGGGTAGGGCACATACCGCCCCGCCGACACCACCAGCGTCGGTTGCGGCTGCGACGGGAGCGCCAACCCCCGCGCCGATGCGCCCCGCGTGAGCGTCAGCCGCACGGTGGCAGCGCCTGCCGTCAGCCCGTTGGCGGCGAGCGTCCGCGCAATTGCCGCGCGCGCCGTCTCCGCATCAACCGGCAGGCGCAAGCGTGCCGCCCCGTCCGCCAGCCGAGCCAAATGCGCCGCCAGCCGAACCACCGTGCCATCCGTCGCCAGCATCGTTTCAAACACCCCGTCGCCCAGGGTGAAACCCCGGTCGGTGGGGCGGATGGCGCCGGTGGCGGCGGCGACCAGTTTTCCGTTCACAAAAATTTTTGCCGGCTGATTCATTCGGTTGCCGGTGTGCCGTTCAGCACATCAAAGAACATCTTCACCTTCACCAGCGATTCCTCATACTCCATCTGCGGGTCGGAATCCGCCACAATGCCCCCGCCGCCGTGAAAAAATGCCGTGCCGTCTTTCAGCACCATCGTGCGAATGGCGATGCTGGTGTCCAGCGCACCATCGAAGCCCAAATAGCCGATGCTGCCGCAATACACCCCCCGCGCCCGTTTTTCAATATCGGTGATGATTTCCATCGCCCGAATTTTCGGCGCGCCGGTGATGGAGCCGCCCGGAAACGTGGCTTTCAGCAGGTCAACCGGCGATTGGTCGGGGCGCAATTCGGCGGTGATGGTGGACACCAGATGCCACACATGGGGATGTTTCTCCACCGCCAGCAGCGACGGCACGCGCACGCTGAACAACTTGCTGACCCGCGATAAATCGTTGCGCAGCAAATCCACAATCATCACATTTTCCGCGCGGTCTTTGGCGCTCGATTGCAATTCTGCCGCCAGCGCCGAGTCTGCGGCGGGCGTTGCGCCGCGCGGGCGCGTCCCTTTGATGGGGCGCGTTTCCACCTGCCCCGCCCGGCACTGCAAAAATCGTTCCGGCGACACGCTGACGATGGCGGCATCATCCCCCTGCAAAAATGCGGCGAAGGGCGCGGGGTTGTTTTGGCGCAGCACGCGGTACACTTCCAGCGGGTTGCCGTCGAAATCGGTGTGAAATTGCTGGGCGATGTTCGCCTGATAAATGTCTCCGGCGGCGATGTGCCGTTTCACCCGTTCAATGGCGGAAAAATATTCGGTAGGGGGGAAGGATGATTGCACGACGGCGGGGCGGGGTTGCCACGGCGTGCGCCGGGGTGCGGGACGGGCGAACAGGGCGCGAAAATGCGCGATGCGGGCGCGGGCGCGCTCAGCGCGGCGGGCGGGGGCTGTTTCGGGGTATCCCCCGGCGATGAGCCAGCCGCGATTGCCCGCGGCGGCGTGTTCGATTGCCAGCACGCAATCGTAAAATCCCACATCCATTTCCGGCAGCGAAAGGTCGTCGATGGGCGGCGCGGGTAGGTTTTCCAGCGTCTGCCCCAATTCGTAGCCCCAATATCCGGCGATGCCCCCCTGAAACGGCGGCAATTCCGGGCGGGTGGGGAGCGGAAATTTCTCCCAAAAAGTCCGCAGCACGTCAAACGGATTGCCCGACTGCGGGCGACCGTTCACGCGGACGCCGCCCTTTTCGGCGGTGAGGCGCAAAAACGGGTCGGCGGCGATGAAGCTGAACCGCCCCGGTGCGCTCGGCGCGTCGGCGCTGTCCAGAAAGATTGCGTGCGGCAAATGCGCCACCCGTTCAAACAACTCGAAGGGTGGCGCGGGGAGTGAAAAAGGTTCGGCGAGCGGGAATTCCATCAACATCACCAGGGCGAAACAAATTCCGGCAGGTCATCGGGGTTGTGCGCGAGAATCTCTTTCAGCGCCTTTATCAGCCGGTCGATGTCGGATTTGGTATTGTAGAATCCGGTGGACGCCCGCAGCGCGTACGGGTGGTTTAAAAAGCGGATGACGATATTTTCCGCCGCCAGTTTCGTCGCCACCCGGGCGGGGTCGTAGCCCGCCAAATTGAAGGTAATCAAGCCGGATTTTCCCGCCGTCGGGGTGATGACCGTGACTCCCGGCAGCGCTGTCAGCGCGTCAAAGGCATATGTCGCCAGCGCGGCGATGCGCTCGAAAATCCATGCCCAACCGATGTCGTCCGCCAGCCGGCGCAAATTGGCGCGCATAGCGTGAATGCCGGGGCGGGCAACCGTGCCGACCTCGAAGCGGCGGGCGTTCGCCGCCAACATGAACGCGCCGTCATAATCGTGCAGGGCGGGGTTTTCCAGACTGGCGTAGCCCACATAAGTGGGCGAAAGTATGCCCAACCGCTCCCGGCGAATATACAGCGCGCCCGTCCCTTCGATGCCGCACAACCATTTTTGTCCCGGCATGGCGTAAAAATCCACCCCCGATTGCGGCAAATTCACGGGGATTGCCCCCACCGATTGCGCCGCGTCCACCAGCGTCAGCACGCGATGCCGCCGCGCCAGCGCCGCAATTTCCGCGAGCGGGAGACGTTGCCCGGTGTTCCACGCCACATGCGAAAAGACCAGCAATCGGGTGCGGGGGGTGATGGCGGCTTCCAAGCGGCGCACAATCTCCGCATCGGTGGTGGCGTCCATCAAATCCACAGTGGAAACGGTGATGCCGCGCCGTTGTTTGAGCATGTACAGCGGCAGCACCCCCCCTTCGTGTTCCAGCGTGGTGGTCACAACTTCATCCCCCGGCTGAAGATTCAACCCATGCGAAACAATATTCATCCCCTCGGTGGTGTGGTGGGTCAGCGCGATTTCCGCCGGAGACGCGCCGGTCAAATCGGCGAATGCCTGCCGCAACGCTGTTTTCGCCTCGGTCAGGCGCATAAAACCGGCGATGTTGGCGCGTCCTTCCGCCAGCTCGCGGGCGTTTTCGGCGGTCAGGACGGCGATTGTATCTTTCGACAGGGGTCCCGCTGTGCCGGTGTTGAGATATACAGTTTTTTCGGTGACGGGCATGGCGGCGCGGATGCGCGCGATTTTTTCAGCGGTCATGTTGGCTTCTCCGGTTTTTCATAAAAACAGAGTAGGGTGCTGCCGTATTTTCGTTCATCATACAGCGCCAGATTTTCCAGCGGGAGGTCTTCAAATTCTTTGGGGTGAATCTGCACAATGGCGATGCCATCGGCGGTGAGCAATTCCGGGCGGGCATCCACCATTTTGAGCGCTTTTATCCACATTTGGCGGTACTGCGGCGGAGCAATGTAAACAATGTCGAAAGGGTGGGGATGGTCTTTCTGCAACACTTTAAAGGCATCCCCTTTGATGACGGTTGCGCCCGTCGCCAAGCGGGTGGCGCGCAAATTCTCGCCGATGATGCGGGTGGCGGCGGGTGCTTTTTCCACAAACGTGACGTGCGCCGCCCCGCGACTCAACGCTTCGATGCCCACCGCGCCCGTACCGCCGAATAAATCCAGCATCCGCGCGCCGACAATCCAATCGCCCAGAATGCTGAACAACGCCTCTTTGGTGCGGTCGGTGATGGGGCGGGTGGTATCGCCGGGGACTTCTTTCAGTTTTTTGCCTTTTGCTGAACCGGTAATGACGCGCATGGTTGGTTATTGGTTGTCAGTTGTTGGTTTTCGGTTTCGGGCGTTTCTCGGTTGAAGACGGATGTCCGGAAACCGTTGACGAAAATATTTCCAGCCGAGCCAGCCCAGATATGCCAGCGCGAATATCTCCACCACCCAGACTTGCGGGTAGCGCAAAATGTCCAGATATGTGCTGAACATTGCTTGCGGGCTGTTCATAAATTTATACTGCCAAAATGTGTTCCAGCCAAACAGCGGATACCAAAATGTTTCGATGTGATACCACATGTGGTCAGCCAGTAGATGGGTGTTGAACGCCAGCACATACGGCAGCGCGCGCCGAAACCACAATATCGCCACGACCAGCGCCAGCACGTGAACCAGCAACGAGTGGGCGATGTTTTGGGTGGAATGTGAATCGGTGAACACCAGCAGCGCCAGTGGTTTGTCAATCACATCAGGCAGGAGCGCCGCGCCCGCCAGCCCGCGCCAATCCGGCTCTTCGTCCCACAGATGGCGACTCAACAGCCCGACAGCAATATGTCCCGGTGGCATCATAGGGGATGGTCGTCCTTTTCCACAAAAATTCGGGCGACCTGCGCCGCCCGCCGGGTAGTATAGCGATTGTGTTCGGTTGTGGCAAGCTAACGGCGGATGTCCAGCCGTTGGATGACGGGGGTGCGGAAGATGATGCTGTGTGCGGTTGTCTCCCATTCGGTGATGGTGATATCATCGGCGCGGATGGCAGTGGGCGCGAGCGGTTCCGAACTGTGGATGTGCCACGTCAGGGTGTCGTAGGGCGGGGCGTACTCGCCTCGGGTGCGGGTGGTGATGCGGATGCCGGTGTCGTCGGTGCGGGCGATGAAGCGGGTCAGTTTGTAGCGTCCGTGCCGGTATTCTTTCCCTTTGCCGTCGTCTTCATACAGTTGACTTTCACCGTTGCCGACGTAAAAATGCAGATGGACGGTCGGCAGGGTGGCGGCTTGGTCGGTGTGTTGGATGAGGTCCCATTGGGGGATGATGGCGCCCGCGCGGACGAATATCGGCGGCGGGTCGGTGAGTTTTGCCGAAACGGAGATGGATTGCCCGCCATCGAATCGTTCATCATTCCAAAAATTGACCCATTCTGCACCGGCGGGCAGGTATACGGCGCGGGTGTCGGTGTTCGGAGTCAATATCGGCGCAGCCAATAATTGATGCCCGACCATAAATTGGTCATCCAGCGAATGGGTGTGCGCGTCGTCCTGAAATTCCATCAGCATGGGGCGGACGATGGGCAGCCCTGCGGTGGTGGCTTGTTGCAACATAGTGTAAAAATAGGGTAGCAGGCGGTAGCGCAGTTCGATGGCGCGGCGGGAGATGTCTTCCACCTGTTTCCCGAATGACCACGGCTCCTGACGCGGGAAGGTGTCGGCGCAGTGGACGCGGAAGAGGGGGAAAAATGCGCCCAGTTGCATCCAGCGGGCGAAGAGTTCCGGCGTGGGTGTGCCGAAAAAACCGCCGATATCCACGCCGCTGAACGGCACGCCGGACAGCCCCAATTGCAGCACCATGCTCAAACTGAGCGCCAGATGTTCCCACGTGCTTTCGATGTCTGCCGTCCATACGGCGGCATAGCGTTGGATACCGCTGAACCCGCTCCGACTCAGCACAAACGGGCGGCGATTCGGACGCAGTGTGCCGATGGCATCGTGGGTGGCGCGCGCCATCTGCAAGCCGTAGACGTTGTGCATTTCGGCGTGGGTGGCAAAGCGCCCCTCGAAGTCGTGCAGGATGGTGCGCGGCAGGGTGGGGTCGCCATAGCCGAAGAGCGCGGGTTCGTTCATGTCCGTCCAAAAACCGGCGACGCCGTCGTCCACCAATTGCCGCAGATTTTCGCCCCACCAGATGCGCACTGCCGGATTGGTGAAATCGGGGAAGTAGCAATCGCCGGGCCACACCGGACCTTTGAACACCGTTTCATCGGGCAGTTTCAGGAAGACATCCTTCTGCAATCCGTCTTCCGCCGTATCGTTGAGCCGGTCGGCTTTGATGCCGGGGTCGAGAATGGTGACAATCTTGAACCCGTCGGGGCGCAGAGTTTTCATCATCTCGGCGGGGTTGGGGAAACGTTTTTTATGCCACGAAAATACACGATAATCCTGCATGTAATGAATATCGAGATAGATGGCATCGCAGGGGATTTTTCGCCGCCGAAATTCTTTCGCCAGCGCCAGCACTTCTTTTTCCGATTTGTAGCTCCAGCGGGCTTGCTGAAAGCCGAGTGTCCACAGTGGCGGGAGAGGCATTTTCCCCGTCAAGTTGGAAAATCGCGCCAGCACGTCGCGCAAACGGGGACCGAAGATGAAATAGTAGCGCAGTTCGCCGCCGTTGCCGGAGATTGTGGCGGTATGGGATTGTTCCGCGCCCAAATCCAGATGGGAAAGCCGGGAGTTGTCCCAGAAAATACCAAAGGCGCGATTTTGGTTCAGGCTCACCCACCACGGATGGGCTTGATAGAGCGGGTCGGTGGCGGTACGGTAATGCCCGCCGGGGTCGCGCGCCCAAACGTGGAAGGCGTGTCCGCGCAGATTGAGCGGCATAGCGTGTTCACCCAACCCGAACACGGGCGCGAAAGGCGGCAATGCTCGCCGGACGCTCTGCCATTCGTCATTCCAGCCGATACCGCCGCTATCGAGATTGACGGGTTGCCCGGCGGCATCCAGAAAATCAATGAAGCCGTTGGCGTGATGCACCCGTACGGTCAGCGCGGCGGTGGAGATGAGCAGGGCGGTTTCATCTTTTGAAACGGTGATGTCCGGCGGTGTCCAGTCGGCAACCGAGGGTTGAACGGCGTATGAAAAAGGGGCGGGGAAGGTGCTGTGGTCGGGGTTGAAGCGCACCCGCACAATTTCGGGGGTCAGCACGGTCAGTTCGATGTAGCCGTGTTCCGCCACCACCAGCACGGTGTTCCCGTTTTCCCGCCACGATTGAACCTCGCCGGGGGTGTGCAGGTCGGTGAAATTTGGCGGTGCGGGCAGGGGGGCGTTGCTCATTTTGAGGGCTTGCCACCAAACGCTCAGCCCGTCATGGGGATGGAACGGGTCGGCGAATTCCAACTCGGCGTGCGCCTTTTGGATGCTGTATCGCGCACTGCGCAACAGCATCGGCAGCCCCAATGTTTTCAATGAAAATTTGATTGTTTTCAGAAAATCAGATACGTTGGGCATAAATTATTCGCCGCTGTTCGGTTCTATGGTTTCGTCTATCCATTGGATGGGGTCAACGGCAATCCCGCCGATGCGCATTTCCCAGTGTAAATGGGGTCCCGTGACCAGCCCGGTGTTGCCGGTATACCCGATGAGGTCTCCGGGTTCAAGCCGGTCGCCCACTTTTACCACCGATTGACTCTGATGCCAGTAGCCGGTATAGACCCCCAAACCGTGGTCAACCAGCACGGCATTTCCGCGCACGTTCAATTTTTCTGCCAGCACCACCGTTCCGGCGGCGGGGGCATAAATGGGCACACCATCCCCGCCGAAGTCGCTACCGGCGTGATACCCGTTGACGGGTCCGCCGCCGTAACGGCGACGTGTGCCGAAATAAGAGGTGATGTGCGGGTTGGCGATGGGGTACAGAAATGCCCCCTGCCATTGTTTTTCCGGGGTGACTTGCGTCCAGAGCGCCGCCAATTTTTCCACTTCCGCTTTGATGACATCCGGCGCGAGCAACCCTTCCCGCCCCGGTTGGGGGATGATGGTCTCGGTGGCGTAATCGCCCGCGCTGACGACCACATCCTGCGCCACCGATGTTTCCGTGCCGTCAGGCAGGGTGGCGCGGAAGGCGAGCGAATACAGCCCCACATCGCTGAGCGCGTGAATGCCCACCACGCCCCAATAATGCCGACCGTCGTCGCCGGTCAGCGCGACGGGGCGGGTTTCAAAATCGGCGGTGAGGGTGGCGGTGGTACTCAGGGTGACGGAAACGAGCAGCGTTTTCCCCTGCGCGATGGGATTGTGTGACAGGGTGATTGACTCGAAGGGGGCGGGCAGGGGATAATTGACGGTGGCGGGCTGTGTGCCGGGAATGACCAGCACTTGCCCCACCTCTATCAAATTAATATTGGCGATATTGTTTTCCTGCGCCAGCCGGGTGGTGCGCACGCCGAAACGCGCCGCAATTGTGCCGAGGGTGTCGCCGGGCTGGACGGTGTATGTTTGGGGTGCAACCTCGGCGGGGAGCGCGGCGCCATCGGCGGGCACGGTGAGCGTCCGCCCCGCGAAAATCAAATTGGGGTTGGTGATACCGTTGTATGCCGCCAATTCGGCGATGGTGACGTTATATTTCAGCGCGATTTCCGAAAGGGTATCGCCGACCTGAATGGTGTAGGTGATGTTGCCCGTTTGCGCCGCGACGGGCATCGCCAGCGCAGTGAAAATCGCAATAGCAGCGGATAATCTGCGCAATGATTTTACCATCTATAGCCCTCGCTCGCCGCGAATATATGGCACGCCCAGCGCCGCCGGTGCGCCCAGCCGTTTCTTTTTGGCGGCGCGTGCGCCCAAAATCAGCGCGATGATGGTGAGCAGATAGGGGGTCATTTTGAGGAAGAATCCCCAGTTGGAATTGATGTACAACGGGTTGACAAAGCCGAGCAGGGTTGCGGGTCCCTGCAAATCGAGGATGCCGCGTCGCAGTGCGCCAAACAGATACGACCCCACTGCCGCGCGCACCGGGTCCCACTGGGCGAAAATCACCAGCCCGATGGCAATCCAGCCCTGCCCGGAGGTAGTTTGCGCGCTGTACCATCCCGGTGATACGCCCAGGGTGATGGTTGCGCCCGCCAATCCCGCCAGACATCCCCCGGCGAAAACATACAGGTAGCGCAGCCGGTACACGTTCACCCCGACGGTGTCGGCGGCTTCCGGCTTTTCACCAATGGCGCGGAGATGCATGCCGGGGCGGGTTTTGTAGATGTAATACCACGTGGCGGGAATGAGCAGGTAGCCCACATACACCAGCACGTTGAAATCGGCGAAGAAACTGGGTCCGATGAACGGAATTTGCCCCAGCAGGGGGATGGTCAAATCGGGCAGCAGGGGCGGATTCTGTCCGGTCAATCCCTCCCCGAAAACAAGGGCGAGACCGGTTCCCAAAAAGGTGAGCGCCAATCCGCTGACAACTTGGTCGGCTTGAAAATGAATGGTGACCAGCCCGTGCGCCAAACTGAGCGCGCCCCCGGCGAGGATTGCCGCCAGCACGCCGAGCCAGACGTTCCCTGTTGCCAGCGAGGTGCTGAAGCCCGCCATCGCGCCCAACAGCATCATCCCTTCCACCCCCAAATTCAAAATGCCGCTGCGTTCGGTCAGAATTTCGCCGATGGTGGCGAACAAAAGCACGGTTCCGGTCGCCATCCCTGCGTGTAAAATCGTTACCAAATTCATACAGTTTCTCCAGAGGTGCGCGTGCGCGTGAATTCGAGTTTGTAGCGTAACAGCACGTCACTGCTGATAATCATAAACAGGATGAACCCTTGCAGGAGCATTGCCAGCCCGGACGGTTGAATTTCGCGTCCGGCTAAAATCAAACCGCCGAACAGAATTGCCACCGGAATGACCGCGAAGGGGTTCAGTTTTGCCAGCCACGCGATGATGATGCCCGTGAAGCCGTAGCCCGGCGAGATGCGCTCTTGCAGGCGGTGTACCACGCCGGTGATTTCCGACATTCCCGCCAGCCCCGCCAGCGCGCCCGAAACAATCATCACCAGCACGATGTTGCGCACGATGTTCAATCCGGCGTAATGTGCCGCGTGTGGGTTGTCGCCGATGAGTTTGATTTCATACCCCCAGCGACTGCGCTCCAAAATCCACCACACGACGACCACCATCACCAGCCCGAAGACCACGCCCAGATGGAGGGTCATCCCGGAAATGCGTTCCAATCCGATGCTTTTCAGAAAGCCGGTGATTGTCGGGTTGCCCGTTTCCATGAAAGTTTTGTACGGGCGGGCGTAATCGGTGAGGCGGGGCAGCCACGCCGATTTCGGAAAGGTGGGCGTCATCTGAAAACCGGCGTCGCTCCATTTGTTGAAAATCCAGAAGTTGTTCCAGAAAATGGCGACATAGTTCAACATCAGGGTGGTGATGATTTCATTAATCTCGAATTTGGCTCTCAGATAACCGGGGATAAAACCGTAAATTGCGCCGCCAAGCATGCCCATCACCGCCATCAGGGCGATGGTGACGAATCTCGGCGCGTCCGGCGGCACGATGGGGATGAGGACAACCAGACTGGCGGCGAATGCGCCGGCGTAGAATTGCCCTTCCGCACCGATGTTCCACAGTTTCATTTTGAAGGCGACGGTACACGCCAACCCGACTAAAATCAGGGGCGTGGCTTTGACCAGCGTGTCGGAGAACACCGCCCAGTTGCCGAAGGCGGCGGTGTAAAAATATTTCCCCACCACCAGCGGTTCGCCACCCACCAGCTTTAAAAGGATGCCGCTGACGATAAAAGAGATCACTATCGCGCCCAGTGAAATGACAAACGGATACCAGCGGGGAACATCTTCAATACGTTTTGTAAAGGTTAGTCTGAATGGCATAAAATTTTCCTGTGCTCACAAATTGAAACACCAGTATTTCAAAAAGTGTTTTTCACCTTGATTTTCGAGTGCGGACGGCTCACGATGTTTCTGCGGACGGTTGAGTCTCCCGCCGCGAGCCGGTCATCATCAAGCCGATTTCCTGAATATCGGTTTCCTCCGTGGAGACAATGCCCATAATTTCCCCTTCGTAAATCACGGCGATGCGGTCGCTGAGGGTGAACAATTCCTCCAATTCTTCTGAAATGAGCAGGATTGCCGCACCGGCTTCCCGCTGTTCCAGCAATAGGGTTTGAATGGATTCAATCGCGCCCACATCAAGCCCACGGGTGGGCTGCACGGCGACCATCATTTTTGGTTCTGCGGAAATTTCACGGGCGAGGATGACCTTTTGCAGGTTGCCGCCGGATAATTTTCGGGCGGGGACGCGCACATTGGGCGCGAGGATGTCGTATTTCTTTTTCAATTTTCGAGCGAAATTCCGCGCTTTCAGAAAATCAATTGACCAGCCATTCCCCACCGGGGCGTGGCGGTAGTTTTTCATGATGGTATTTTCGGTGATGCTCATATTGGGCGCAGAGCCGACCTTCCCTCGGTCTTCGGGGATGTGCGCCACCCCGTTGTTGATGGCGATGATGGGCGGACGATTGGCAATATCAACCCCGTTGACGGTGATTTTGCCGGTGCAGGGGCGCAAGCCGGTGATGACTTCCGCCAGCTCGCTCTGTCCGTTGCCCGCCACGCCCGCGATGCCCAGAATTTCGCCGCTGCGCACGGAGAGCGATATACTGCGCAGGGCGGGGACGCCTTTTTTGTTGTGCGCGGAGACGTTTTCCACTTTCAGCACCACGTCGCCCGGTTCCCGCCGCGATTTTTTCACGCTGAAGACCACTTCGCGCCCGACCATCAATTGCGCCAGCTTCGCGGGGGTCAGCCCGGCGGCGTCAATCCCTTCGGCGGTGACTTTCCCTTTGCGCAAAACGGTCACCCGGTCGGCAATTTGGGTCACTTCATGCAATTTGTGGCTGATGAAAATGACGGATTTGCCCTGTTCGGTCATCGCGCGCAGGGTGTTCATCAGGTCGTCAATTTCCTGTGGGGCGAGGACGGCAGTGGGTTCATCCATAATCAGGATGTTCGCGCCGCGATAGAGCGTCTTCAGAATTTCCACCCGTTGCTGTTCGCCCACGGAAAGCTGCCAGATTTTAGCCGTGGGTGGCACGCGCAACCCGAATTGTTCCTGCAATTCCAGAATTTTTTGGTCGTATTTCGAGAGGTTCAAAAAGAATTTCGGGTCGTCCAGCCCCAGTAAAATATTTTCGGTGACGGTTTGGGTGGGCACAAGCATGAAGTGCTGATGAACCATCCCGATGCCGGCGGCAATGGCATCTTTGGGAGAGTTGAAGCTGACGGGTTTCCCATGCACTCGAAGGATGCCGCCGGTTTGTTTGTACAATCCGGCGAGGACGTTCATCAGTGTGCTTTTGCCCGCGCCATTTTCGCCCAGCAAGGCATGAATTTCGCCTTTTTGCAGGGTGAAATTAACATGGTCATTTGCCAGCACCCCCGGAAAACGGACAACAATATCGTGCATTTCTACCGCGTGGGTCATAGGCTTATCCTTTTTGAAAGATGGTATTTGCCACGTGTCGCCAATGGTGCGTGACAATTGGCGGCAACTGGCAAATAAAAGAAGGGGGCGAACATTGCCGGGCAAGTTTCGCCCCCTTTTTGTGGGTTACTGTATTGCTATTTCAGTTCAGGCAGTTCGGCGGTGATGTTTTCATTCCACCAGTACATACAGGTGTTACACGGGCTGCCAAATTCTTTGAAGCCGTCGAGGTCGGCTTGTTCGAGGCTTTTGCCTTCCGGAACGACGATGTTGCCCTGATTGTCTTTGATGGGTCCTTTGAAGACGTCAAAGCGGGTGAATTCGCCTTTCAGCATTTTTTCGAGCGTGCTTTTCACCAAGTCGAGGTCTTCTTTCGGCAGTTCGGCGACGCCGGGTTGCAGCGTTTCGCCTTCCATGAAGCCGTACAGCCCTAAACTGCCGCTGTCGGCATCAAAGTATTCCCAGCCGCCTTTCCATGTGCCGGCGCGGGATGCTTCCACGATGCGGGCGTATTCCGGTCCCCAATTCCAGTACATGGAAGTGAGGCAGGTGTCCAGCGTGCAGTTGCCTTTGTAGTCATAGGTGATCCCCCATTTGCCTTCGGGGGCGACTTCGGCGGGGGCGGGGGTGTCTGCGCCGGTCATCACAACGTCTGCGCCTGCGTCCAACAGCGATGAGGCGGCTTCTTTTCCCACGATGGGGTCGTCCACGGTGAAAGTCCGGCGCGCATCGAGGGTACGTGCGGGGAAGGCTTCTTGGGCGACGACCAGGAATGCGGGGCACATGCGGAAGTCAGCGGGGTTAAGGGAGTTGGCG
>CAZMXX010000013.1:0-21238 GCA_964570315.1 uncultured Anaerolineaceae bacterium
CCGGTGGGCAGGACGCTGGTGTGCCAGATGCTCCCTTCGATGAAAATGGCGATGTCGGTGGTTCCGCCGCCGATGTCTGCCAGCACCACCCCCATATCGCGTTCCATTTCGGTGAGCACGGCTTCGCCGGAGGCGAGCGGTTCCAGCACCAGCGCATCAATATCCACCTGATTTTCCTGAATGCAGGCAACTAAATTGTTAATGGATGAGGTTGCGCCGGTGACAATGTGGGCTTCAACCTCCAACCGCTGGGCAAACATGCCGAGCGGGTCTTTTACGCCGTCATCGCCGTCAACGGTGAAATTGCGCGGGATGATGTGCAGGATTTCGCGGTTGTCGGGCAGGTTCACCGCCCGCGCCGATTCGAGCACGCGGGTCACGTCGGCGGGTTGGATGGCGCGATGCCCGCTGTTCAGCGCAATCACGCCGCGATTGTTGAGCGCGCTGATGTGCGACCCCGCCAGCCCGACATACGCGCTTTGAATATCGTAGCCCGAAGTGTCCTCGGCTTGCATCAGCGATTCGGTGATGGCGGCAGTTGCGTCGTTGACATCCACAACCACGCCCTTGCGGATTCCACGGGCGGGGGCAATGCCCACCCCAACGATGCGCAGGGTTTGCATGTCATCAATTTCCGCCACCAGCGTGCAGATTTTTGTTGTGCCGATGTCAATGCCGACAATTGTTGTTGATTCCATTATGTTTACCAAATGTCGGGCGTCATACCAATATACATGGTAACTACTTTAGTCTACCACAATATATGGGCTTTGACAAGCCCGAACCCCACAAGATGTAGTACCAAAGTCTTAAGCTATGGTGTATCGTAAAATGCATGCAACGGGTCGCGCACATCAATGTATGTCGGCGCGATGCCCTTTGCCAGTAATGCTTGCGTCAGGGCATCCGCCACGCGCAATTTCGCGTTGATGTTGCTGTCATCCTTCCCCAAATAAATTGACCACCCCTGCTCGTTGGGGTACAGCAATCCGAGGTCGCGCTGATAATACAGATGGTTGAGCGCAGGTTTGTAACGGTATACCCGTTGCGCCGCGCGGATGATGCGCGGGTCAATTTGTTTGAGCGATTGCCCGTCCACATCTTCAATTTGCAGTTCAATCCCCGTGGATACTGCCTCCGTTTTGGCGGGCAAAAAGACGCCTTCCGCGTCCACCCAGAAAATCCGGTCGCCCGACCGCCACAGCACCTGCGGTAGGCGTTCATCCACGGTGATGCGCACCTGCGCCGGTAACTTCACCGACACTTCGACGCTTTTGATGTAATCCAGCGCGGCGATGTTGGCTTGCACGGTGCGCGGATTCACCCAGAAAATGGAGGTGCTGTCAATACCGGCGGCTCGGTAAATTTCTTCCGCCGAAACAACCTGATTGCCCCGGATGTCCGCGCCGTAAACGTAAAAAGTCGGTTGCCCGAAAAGCATATAGATTGCCCACAGCCCGCCCAGCATCACCAGCACGCTGATGATGCGCGGTGAGATGACCCCGCGCCACTGCCGACGGGGGGCGGCGCGTGCCGGCGACAGGCGCAGGGGCGCGCTGGCGACCCGCGTCTCCAGCGTGTCGGTGTGACCCAACCGCCGCGCCGAGCGTCGCCGCCGTGTTTTCGCTTTTGGGGTGTAGCGCACATCTCGTTGCCGACTCATGATGCCTCGGATACGTTGAAAGTGGTTTGATTCGCCATACGTTCGGCGTGGCGTTCCAGCGCCAACGCAATCAGGCGGTCGATTAATTCACTGTAATCAATGCCGCTGGCAGACCAAAGTTTGGGATACATGCTGATTTCGGTGAAACCGGGCATGGCGTTCACTTCGTTTAAATAGATTTCGCCGCTTTGCCGGTCGAGCAGGAAATCCACCCGCGCCAGCCCCGCGCAGTCGAGCGCGAGAAACGCTTCGATGGCGTATTGGCGGATGGCGGCTGTCTGTTCCGCCGTCAGGGGAGCGGGGATGAGCAGCCCGCTGTCGCCGTCGATATATTTGGCGGCGTAGCTGTAAAATTCGCGGCTGGGCAGCACTTCCCCCGGCACAGAGGCTTGGGGGTCGTCATTGCCCAACACGCTCACTTCGATCTCCCGTGCATCCACCCCCTGTTCCACCAGCAAGCGCCGGTCGTATTGCGCCGCTTCATCCATCGCCGCCGAAAGTTCATCCGCATGATGCACTTTTGAAACGCCCACGCTGGAACCCATATTGGCGGGTTTCACAAAAACGGGGTAGGTCAGGGTCGATTGAATCCGGGAGCGCACGGCGTCGGGGTCGGTTTGCCACGTTTTGCGCAGCACCGTCACGTGGGGGACGATAGGGATGCCGTGCGCCGCGAAAATATCTTTCGCCACCACTTTGTCCATTGAGGCGGCGCTACCCAGCACACCGCAACCGACATACGGCAGCCCCGCCAGTTCCAGTAACCCCTGCACCGTGCCATCCTCCCCCATCGGACCGTGCAACACGGGGAAAATCACGTCCAGCGCGCCGAGGTCGGCATCCCGCGCCACCACCGAATCGTCCAGAAAAGGCACCAAACTGCGATTTGAGGATGCACCGGCATCCAATTGGGGCGGCGGATTGGCAGCATCGGAGAGGCGTTTCATCACGTTTTCCCCGGCGAGCCACACCCCTTGCTTGGTGATACCGATGGGGATTATTTGGTATTTTTCTTTGTCCATCGCCGCCATCACATTTTGCGCGGAGGTCAGGCTCACTTCATGCTCGCCCGATTTGCCGCCAAACAGCACGCCGATGCGGAGTTTTTGTTTTTTCATGCGATAATCTCGATTTCCAATTCCAAATTCACGCCGAATTTTTCTGCCACGGTGTCGCGGGCGAGATGGATTAATGCGATGACATCATCTGCCGTAGCGCCGCCCAAATTCACAAAAAAGTTGGCGTGGACGGGCGAAATCTGCGCTTGTCCCACCCGGTAGCCCTTCAGCCCCGCCGCTTCAATCAGCCGCCCGGCGAAGTCGCCCGGTGGATTTTTGAACATACTGCCGACCGTTGCGCCCGGCGGTTGCGTCGCTTTGCGCCGCTCGGTGTATGCCTGCATACGGGCGGCAATTTCGGCGAAGGGGGCGGGACTCAATTGCAATTCCACCTGCAATACCACGGCGGAAACATCGCCCCGTTTGATGCGGCTGGAACGATAGCCGTACCGAAACCAGTCCACCGGTTGCCACGTGCGCGAGCCGTCCGGCAGCAGTAACTCCGCGCGGATGAGCGCGTTCCCGATGGCTTGCCCATATGCGCCCGCATTGTTCACCACCGCCCCGCCGAGCGTGCCCGGCACGCCGACCGCCCATTCCAGCCCACTGAGGCTTTTTTCGGCGCAATATTTCGCCAACCGGGGCAGTGCGGTTCCGCTTTCGGCGCAGACCAGCGCTTCCTGAAAGGTGATGCGCTGGGCGCGATTTTCCAGCACCAGCCCGCGAATCCCCGCCTTCCCGATGACCAGATTCGCCCCACTGCCCAGCAGAAACGGCGAAATGCCGTGCGCCCGCGCCAGCGATACCGCCACCACCATCTCTTCCGCCGATTGCGGCGCGAACCAGACATCGGCGGGACCGCCCAGCCGCAGGGTGGTGTGCCGCGCGAGCGGCTCATCGGTGCGGACGCGGTCGCCGAATTGCGCGCGAAGGGCGGCTATCAGCGCGGAAAGGTCAGGCAGCTTGCTGGTCATCGGCTTGCAATCCCTCAATCAATCGTTCCAGTGTGGCGCGCTTCACGCGCCGCTTCGTTTTCTCCCCGTCCGAAATTTCTTCCGGCACAGGCGACGACAGTTGTTTCAAAATCTTCAAATCTTCTCTGGTCAATTTTTGCGGCTTTCGCCTGTCCTGCGCCATCGTTCCCCTCACTTCCCTGCCATTGCGACCCGCCGATTCAGCGCGTCTAAAACCATTGTGCCGACGGTATTCCCGTCGCCCGCGCCCAGCGTGATGATGACCGCGCCGGGCGAAACATGCGTCAACAGAAATTCTGCCGCGTTTTCCAGCGCGCTGGGTATGTGGTGCGCATCGGGATGGCGCATTTCCGCCAGAATATCTGCACTGTTGATGCTCCCGTCGTCTTTTTCACGGGCGGGATAAATGTCCAGCAGAATCACGTGGTCGGCGTCGTCGAAGGCGGCGGCGAATTGCGTCCGCAGCAATTTTGTCCGCGAAAAAGTGTGCGGTTGAAAGACCGCCCAAATTTTCCGCTCCCCGAATCGGGCGCGGGCTGCCGCCAGCGTCGCCTTTAATTCGGTGGGATTGTGCGCATAGTCGTCAATCACAGTGATGCTCGCCACCTCCCCTATCTGCTCAAAACGGCGGGCAGTGCCGCTGAATGTCCCCAACACCTCGGCGGCTTTTTCCGGCGGCACCCCTGCTTTGAGACACACCGCCAGCGCCGCCAGCGCGTTTTTCACATTGTGAATCCCCGGCAATTGCATGACAATCGGCGGGGCAACGGGCGCGCCGTCCCGCGTCGGGGTGAAGGTGGCACATCCAAAATTATTGGGGATGATATTTTCCGCGCGCCAACGATTTTCTGCGCCGATACCGTAGGTTTCCACCGTCCCCAATCGGGGGAGCAAATGCTGCACGCCCGCATCATCTCCGCACACCAGCACCGCGCCGTGCGCCGGAACCAGTGCCGCAAATTCGGCGAAGGCGTCAAACAGCGAGGCATCGGTGGGGTAGCAGTCGGGGTGGTCGCGCTCAATGTTGGTGATGATTGCCAGCTCCGGCTTCAGGCTCAAAAAAGTGTGGTCGTATTCATCCGCTTCGATGATGAACCAGTCGCTTGTGCCCGCGTCGGCGTTGGTGTCCAGTTGCGGCAGGACGCTCCCCACAATGAAAGTGGGCGACATGCCCGCGCGGTGCATCACCAGCGAGACCATCGCGGTGGTGGTGGTTTTTCCGTGCGCCCCCGCCACGGCGATGCCGCGCGTGCCGGTCATCATTTTCCCCAGCCATGCGGGGCGTTTGAAAACGGGAATCCCTTTCGCGCGCGCCGCCGCAATTTCGGGATTATCGGCGGGGATGGCGGAGGAAATGACCACCGCATCGGGCGCGGTGATGTTTTCCGCGCGGTGTCCGATGTGTACCGTCGCTCCCAGCGCGCGCAGGCGGCGCACATTGTCCGAGGCGTGCATATCGGAGCCGGAGACGGTATGCTGTTGTTTTATCAGCACCGTGGCAATGGCAGAAAGCCCTGTGCCGCCGATGCCCACCAAATGAATGTGTGCCATATCCCTTTTTGAACTATTTATACCCCAGTGGAGGGCGTTTGGTGATTTTACCATTCTCAATGGCAACCCGGCTGGTCAGGGCGAATAAAAACAGAAATGCTCCGCCGATGATGAACACCCAGATGGAAAAACCGTCGGTGATGCTGGTTCTGGGAACGTTGGCGATGGTGACGGTTAAGCTTTCGGGGACGGCTGCCGCGCCGGCGACGCTCGCTGTGCCCAATTCAGTGGCGAGTCCGCCGGGCAGAAATCGCCCCAGCACATACTCTTTGAACAGCGACAGTACGATGAATCCGTTGGTGAAACCCAACACGCCGCCGAAAATCCGTCCGCCGGTGGTCAACGCGCTGCTGAGCGAGGCGTTCCCGATGAAATACGACAGCACCACCAGCAGCACCAGCACCACCACATATACTTGCTGTTGGTTAGCCGGAATCAGCCCCGGCGTGACACCCGCCGCCGCAAAGGTGGAATTTCCGCGCAGTTGGTTGAGTACATTGTTCACGGCGTCGATGATTTGTTGCGCCAGCTCCGGATTTTCCAGCATGATCAACAAAAATGCCAGCAAGCCGGTGGTGATGGCTTCTTTCCACCAGCCGCGCATAAATCCGGCTAAACCGAACAGCCCCACGACCATATAAAAGACCACGTTAAAATCAATGTTCAGCACGCCGTTCATGGTAAACCTCCTCCAACACCTGTGCGATGGCTTGTGCCGCCGTCGGGCGCGCCAGTTGTTTGGCGGCGGCGGACATGGCGTTTCGCCGGTTGGTATCTTTTAAAAGCGATAATGCCGTCAGCACTAAATCGGTTGCTAGTTTTTCATCCGGCACGGTGATTGCCGCGCCTTTATCCGCCAAATAGTTGGCGTTTTGCCACTGGTGCGCGCCACTGTACGGGTAGGGCACTAAAATGGATGGCACACCGGCGGCGGGGGCTTCGCCCAGAATGCTCGCTCCCGCGCGGGAAATGATGATGTCTGCGGCGGCGAATGCCGCTGCCATTTCCGCGTGCAGATACGGGTACAGATGATAGCGTGCGCGCAATTCCGGTGACAGCGCGTCGCGTTGCACTTGCGTCCATGCCGCGTCCCGCTCGCCGCTGATGTGAATGAGTTGCGCCTGCGCCAACAGTTGTTCCAGCGCGGCAGACGCGCCGATGGCGCGGTTGATGCTGCGCGCCCCCTGACTGCCGCCGAAAATCAGCACGGTGGGCAAGTTCGGGTCAAGCCCAAAAGTTTGCTGCGCCGATGTTCTTTCGGCGGTGAGCAGCGCATCGCGCACCGGATAACCGGTGACCACCGCCAGCCCGTCGGGGAAATATTGCCGGGCAGGGGATGCCGTCACGGCGACGCGGGTGGCATAGCGGCTCAGAAACGAAATGGCTTTGCCCGGCTGAATGTCGGGCAGATAGATGACCACCGGCACCCCGGCGCGATGGGCGGCGAGGGTGGTCGGCACGCAGACATAACCGCCGGTTACAAACAGCACATCGGGTTGAAAATCTGCCAGCAGAGCGCGGCTTTGCAGATATCCGCGCGCCAGCGCCAGCGCGCCTTTCAGCATTCCCAGCGGATTTTTGCCGCGCAATCCACCGGCGGCAATCCCCTGGAAGGGTAATCCGGCGCGGGTGATGAGCGGCTCTTCCATTCCGCCCGCACTGCCCACCCACAAAATCTCAGTATTCGGTTCGAGCGTTTGCACGACGGCGAGCGCGGGATACACGTGTCCCCCGGTTCCGCCGCCGGAAATCATCAGTTTCATATGATGCGTCCATGACGGGCTGCGATGTCTCTTCGCGCGGCATGGTGCGCCGCGAAATAGCCAGTAAAATGCCGATGCCGGTCAAACTCATCACCATTGATGAACCGCCGGAGCTGACGAATGGCAGCGGAACCCCCGTGAAGGGGATGAGATTGGTGATGACGGCGGTGTTCACCAGCACTTGCAGGGCGATGCTGACGGTGATGCCGGTTGCCAGCAACGCGCCGAAAATGTCGGGGGCGTTCAGGGCAATTTTGAAACCGCGATAGATTAACAGCGCGAACAATCCCAACAGCACCATAGCGCCGATGAAGCCCAGCTCTTCGCCCACAATGGCGAACACCGCATCGGTCTGCACGGCGGGGATGCTGTTGATTTTGTGGGTGCTGGCGCCTATCCCCACGCCGGTCAATTTGCCGGTGCTGAGCGCTTCCAGAACCCGACGAATCTGGAGATTATCCATCGTCGGGTTGCTGAAGGGGTCTTTTCCAAACGCCATAATTCGCTGCAACCGGTAGGGTTTCATCCAAATTAATACCGCAACAATACTGCCCCCGGCGACGATGATTCCCAATAGCTGAATCATCGCGCCCCCGGCAACGAGGAACATGATGAAACTGGTTCCCGCAATCAAAAAACTGGTGCTGAGATCATCTTGCAGCACCACCGTGCCGGCGGCAAGCCCCACCAATATTCCAAACGGAATTAATCCGAGCGAAAGCGTTTTGATGAAATCTTTGCGGAAGGCGAGCCAATGCGCCAGATAAATGATGAGCGCCAATTTCAACACTTCCGACGGCTGCCCCGACCCTTTGACGAGCCAGCGCGGCGCGCCGTTGATGACTTCGCCGAGGAATGCCAGCCCGCCCGATACCACCAGCGTGAGCAGAAAAAACGGGAGCGATACTTTTATCCACCAGTGATATTCGATGCGTGAGCAGATGTACAAACTGAAGATGCCGAGTCCCGCAAACGCCAGTTGGCGCACAAAATAATACAGCGGTCCCTTTTCGTCCTGATAGCCGAAATAATAGGTGGTGCTGAAAATCATCAGCATGCCGAATAAGACCAGCAGGGCGATAATCACCACGAGGGCATAATCAATCTTTTGGGAATCGGAAGTCAATCGTTTTGCCATAAGTTTATCCGGTTATGTCGGTCACCAATTGCCGAAAATGTTCGCCGCGCGCCGCGAAATCGTGGTACGCATCATAACTTGTGCCGCCCGGCGAAAGTAAAACCACGTCGCCCGGTTGCGCCAGCGATTGCGCCCGCCGCACGGCGGCTTCCAGCGTGTGACACAATTCCACCGGCGGAGAATCGCCGGATGCGCCGGATTGTGCCACTGCTCGCGCAATCAAATCTTCTGCCGCGCCAAAAAGCAGAATGTGTTTCGCCCGTTGGCGCATCCAAGTTGCCGCTTCCGCCCACGGCAAATCTTTGTCTTTGCCGCCTGCCAGCAGGATAATCGGCTCGGAAAAAGATTTCAGGGCGGCAATCAGCCGTTCCGGGCTGGTGGCGATGCTGTCATTAATGTACTGCACGCCGTTTTTGCGGGCGACAATTTCCTGCCGGTGCGGCACGCCGGTGAAAGAAGTGGCGACCTCCGCCATTGCGGAAACCGTTGCGCCCGCCGCATACGCGATGGCGCACGCCGCCAAAACATTCGCCTGATTGTGCACGCCCCGCAACTTGATGTCATCCATCCGGCAGATCGGGGTGCGGGTATCGCCATCCGCCAAAATGATGCGCCCGTTTGCCAAAAATGCGCCGTATTCCACCGGCGTTTTCAGGCTGAACCGGCGCACGGCGGGGAGGGTGGTTTCGTCGCCGATGCGACGCGCGCCGGGGTCATCCCACCCGAAAATGGCGATGTCCGACTCGCCCATTGATGCAACCATTGCCCGTTTGGCGGCGGTGTATGCCGCCATCGTTTTGTGGCGGTCAAGGTGGTTGGGCGTGATGTTCAGAATCGCGCCGATGGCAGGGCTGAAGCCTGCGCGTAGCGGTGCGAGCGCCGGTGGACACTGGGCATCGGAGGCGTGGAAGTATTCCAGTTGAAAACTACTCAACTCCAGCACAACCCGGTCGGTGGGGCGGATGTCCGCCAGCCGATTGATGAGGGGTGTGCCGATGTTGCCGCCCACGTGGGTGGTCAATCCGCCGGCAGCCAGCATCATGCCCACCAGGGTGGTGGTGGTCGTTTTGCCGCTGGAGCCGGTGACGCCAATTATCGGCGCGGGAGAAAACTGGCTCAAAATCCGGCTTTCGGTGGTGAGCAGCAGTTTTTTCCGGCGCGCCTCCCGCAGAAAGGGAATCGTCGGCGGGACACCGGGGCTGACCACCAGCACATCGGTGCGGCGGGGATTCAGCAGGTCGGCGGGATGCGCGCCCAATTCAAACCGAATGGGCAACCCGCGCAGGGCGTCAATCCACCGGGAAAGTTTGTCGGCGGGTTGGGCGTCGGTGACGGTGACGCGCGCGCCGTGTTCCGCAAAAAAACGGGCGACGGCAGTGCCTTCTCGTGCCAATCCCACCACAACCACGCCCAAATTGGCGAGTGATGATAGGCTGGTCATCAAGCTGTCGTTACGCGGCGCGAGCTAATTCGTCTTGCCAGCCCACATTCGGCGTTTCGATGCGCAGGTTGTCGCTCAGGATGGCGTGCACCACTTGGTCGAGCGTGCGCAGTAGTTTTCCGGACTTGGTGCGATAATGTTGGGTTCCATTGGTTAAATGGGTGTCGATGAGTTGCACCAGTTCCATTGCCGCCTCGAACGATGTTTGCTGTTGTTGCGGCGTGCGCGGAACCAGCACGGGCTTGAAGGTGTTGGGTCGGGGTGTTGGTGTGTTACTCATAATCTTCCCTCGCTTAAAAAAAATAATGTGGTGATTGGTATACTTGCGGGATGTCCCGCGATTATCTCAGAGCCAGGGCAATGCCCAGCATAGCTGACAAAATAGCGATGAGCCACAATCGTTGTGTGACCTGTGTTTCCGACCAGCCGGAAAGCTCAAAATGGTTGTGCAGCGGACTCATTTTTAACAGCCGCTTCCCTTTGGTCAGTTTGAAATAGCCTACCTGCAAAATTACCGAGACGGTCTCGGCGAGAAAGATGGCGGCGACGACCGGCAAAAGCAACCATTGACCGCTCATCAACGCCACTACCGCCAGCGTTGCGCCCAGTGTGCCGGCGCCGACTTCGCCCATGAAAAGCTGGGCAGGGTAGGCGTTGTACCATAAAAAGGCGAAAATCGCGCCGGTGACGGTGAAAGTGAACGCCACCAGCCATAATTGTCCCTGCAAAAAGGCGATGATGCCATAAGCCACAAAGGTGACGGCGGCGATGCTGCCCGCCAGCCCATCCAGCCCATCCGTTAAATTGACGGCGTTGCTGGTTGCCAGAATGATGAAAATCCCCGCCGGAATCCATATCAGCGGACTGATTTCCACCGCGTGTTCCACGCCCGGAATGGCGACCGCATTGGCGAATTGAAAATCGCCCAGCGACATCACCAGCGTGGCGATGGTTGCCAGAATGAGTTGCACCGTGAATTTGGTGCGGGCGGTCAAGCCTCGGACGGGACCGCGCACGGTTTCCAAATCGTCAATCACGCCCAGCACGGCGAATGATGCCATGATGCCCATCGGCACGAGGATGGATTTCCCGATGAGGGTGAAGCCGAGCATGTTGGCGATATTCAGCACGCCGGTGATGAGCAGTACCGGAATGATGATGAGCAATCCGCCCATAGTGGGCGTACCGGCTTTCACCTGATGAGTGGTGGGTCCTTCCACCCGAATTTGCTGTCCGATATTCAACCGTTTGAGCCAGTTGATGAGCGGTTTGCCCCAAATCACCGACAGCAGAAAAGAGATGGTTCCCAGCGCGAGCGAATATGCCATCAGTTGCCACCCTCTTTTGGCGCACTGGCGGTCAACTCGTTGACGATGGTCTCCATTGCCATTGAGCGCGAGCCTTTGACCAGAATGGTGTCGCCGGTGGCGGCAATCTTTTTCAGAAATTCGAGCACGGCGGCTATGTCCGCCATCACATGCACGGCGGTTGCGTCCAGTCCGCAGGCAACAGCTTCCGCCGCGACGATGTCCGCGCACGGACCGACCGTGATGAGCATATCCACGGTGTTGGCGGCGCGGCAGCCCACTTTTTTGTGCCCTGCCTCTTCATACCCGCCGAGTTCCGCCATATAGCCCAGCACCGCAATTTTGCGCGTGGCGTTCAGCTCGTGCAACAAATTCAGCGCGGCGATGGTGGAATCCGGGCTGGCGTTGTAGGTGTCATCCAAAATAATGGAGCCGTGCGGTCCCGGAATGGCGACCAATCGCAATTGCGCTTCCCGATTCTGCAATCCGGCGACAATTTCGCCCCAGTGCATGCCCTGCACCAGCCCGACGGCGGCGGCGCGGAGCGCGGTGTGCACGCTGTGCCTGCCCAGCAGCGGGACTTTCACATGGACGCTTTCGTTTTGGTAATGCAAAACGAAGCGCACCCCTTCCAGCCCTTCGCTGTGGATGCGGTCTGCCCGCAAATCGGCGTCTTCGGAAAGCCCGTAGGTGAAGACGCGCGCGCGGGTGTGCGCCGCCATGCCCATCACCAGCGGGTCGTCAATGTTCAAAATGGCGATGCCGTTTTCATCCAGCGCGGCGACCAATTCCTGTTTGGCGGCGGCGATGCGTTCCAGCGAGCCGAGCCGCTCCAGATGGCTGGGTCCCACATTGGTCACCACGCCGATGTGCGGGCGGGCGATGCGGCACAGCGTTTCAATCTCGCCGACATCATACATGCCCATTTCCAGCACCACCTGCTCGTGAGAGTCGTTCATTTTCAGCAGGGTGAGCGGCAAGCCGATTTCATTGTTAAGGTTGCCCGGATTTTTCAGCACGGTGAATTTCTGCGCCAGCACCAGGGTGGTCAACTCTTTGGTGCTGGTTTTCCCCACACTGCCGGTGATGCCCACCACCTGCGCCGAAAATCGTTGCCGCCAGTCCGTCGCCAGTTTTTGCAGTGCTGATAAACTATCTTCCACCAAAATACAGACGGGAGGCTGCCAAGTTTCCGGCAACGGCAGTTGGGTGGAGGTGATGGGAACGCCATCCGCCTGCACCGGACGCTGCACGATGGCGGCGATGGCGCCCGCGCGGAAAGCGTCGGCGACGTAATTGTGCCCGTCGGTGTTTTCGCCGGGAAGAGCGATGAAGAGCGACCCCGACCGGCAGGCGCGGGAGTCGATTTCCACGGAGGTGATGCGATATTCAGTTGCGGCGTCCGGGGTTGCCCCCGTGAGGCTGGTCAGCACATCTGCCAGCGAGAGTTGTTTTGCCATAAGCTGAATTATTGTGTCTGTGCCAGCGGCAGCGTTTGGGGTGGAATGTCCAGAATGCGTGCCACCTGCGCGCCGATGCGGCTGAAGGTCGGTGCGGCTGTTTGCGCCCCGAACTGAGCGTATGCCGGGTTGTCCAGAATGACCAAAATTGCCACTTGCGGGTCATCGGCGGGGAAATACCCGGCGAAAGAGTGAATGGTTTTTCCGGTGTTGTAGCCCACATTGCCTTCGGAAACCTGAGCCGTGCCGGTTTTTCCGGCGGCTTTGTAGCCGTCAATCCGCGCCGCCGATTCGGCAGCGTTGGGCGCGGTGGCCAGGATTTGGGGCAAACAGGCGGCGGTCTCGGCGCTGATGGGCTGATTGAGCGCCTGCGGTTGGGCTTCCGTGGTCATTTCGGGCTGGTGATAAACGGTTTTCTGCACCACATACGGTTTCATGCGGATACCGCGATTGGCGATGGTGGATACCGCCGAAATCAATTCGATGGGCGTTACTTCAATTCCCTGCCCGAATGAGATGAATTTGTGTTCTTCCGGGAACCATTCCGCATCGCCCGGTTGGGGATAATTGCCCGCAACCTCGTTGGGCAGGTCAATACCGGTGGGTTCGCGGAAGCCGAAAGCGTCAATGTACCAGAAGAAATTATCCGCCCCCATGCTGGAGGCGATTTGTGCGGTGCCGACGTTCAGACTGAGCGCCAAGACGGTGGTCATATCCACCACGCCATGAGCTTTCAGGTCGGAGTTTTTGATGGGTTTGTTGCCCACCCACAGCACGCCGGGGTCATTCACGGTGGACGCGCTGGAGACTGCCCGCATATCCAATGCGCTCGCCATAGTCACCACTTTGAATACCGAACCGGGTTCATAGCGCGAAAAGATGACTTTGTTGTTGTACCGCTGTGGTTCGTTCGCCACCTCCGGGAAATTATTGGGGTCGAAGGTCGGGTAATTCGCCATTGCCAAAATTTCCCCGGTGCGGGGGTTCATGATCACCACCTGCCCGCTCGGCGCGCCATAGGTTTCCGCCGCCGCCGCCAGTTCATCTTCCGCAATTTTTTGGATTGCCCGGTCAAGGGTCAAATAAATATCCGCCCCCGGGGTGGCTTCCACATATTGGCTGGGGTCGGCGATGACCTCGGGCAGGTACAGGACGTTGCTGGCGAAGCCGGATGCGCCCTGCAGGATAGCGTCATATTGTTTTTCGACGCCATACACCCCGGTTCGGTCTTGGGTGAACCCCACCACCTGCGCCGCGAGTTCCCCTTCGGGATAAGTGCGCTGATAAAACATGTCGAAACCGATGCCGCGAACGTCTTTGATGCTTTCCATCACATGTTGCGGGATGCGCTCGTTGGGTCTGTTGGGCGAGGTGATGGGCGAGTAGAGGGCATCGGGGCTGACGTCAACAACTCGTTCCAACACCGTGTTGAGCGGTAAATCCAGCGCGCGGAACAATTGCTCAGCGATTTCACGGCGTTTCTGTTCGTCATGCACCTGATTCGGACTGAATTTCACGTCGTATTCCGGAATATCCGTGGCAAGCAGATGCCCGTCACGGTCGAAAATGTTACCGCGCGGCGCGGGCAGGGTGGTATTATATGCCTGTAAATTGGATGGCGGCGTCTCAAAGAGTTGCCACCGCGCGAGGCTGGCAACCACTGCGAGCGCCGCAATCACAAACAAACCGGCGATTAAAAATATTCGACGTCTTAATTGTCGCGCTTGCGTTTCATCCATACCGAGACACTCACTGACTTACACCTGCAAACCAATCAATTATCGCATCGAACCACCCGGACGATTGCGGCGGTGCGGGCAGTGTCACCATTGGCGACGGCTGCGGGCTGGTTACGGAGGGTAATTCGGGAACCACCAAATATTCAATATTCGCCGGGGCAGTAGGCGCAAGCTGCAATTCAGTGGCGCGCTGTTTCACCCGCGCCATCGATTCCGCTTGCGCGATTTGCGCCCGCAGGGTGTCGTTTTCGTATTGCAATGCGGTGATTTTCCTCTGCAATCTCGAGGCGTCTATCGCCGCGCCCGTCACCACACTTGCCTGAAACAGGTACAGCCATGCAATCAAACTCAGCATAATGCCGATGATAACCACGGAGGTGGCGCGTTTTTTATCAACGCCCCATGACATTTTGCGCATCATAGTTGTTGGTTTAAAGCTGATTGATTGACTGGACATTGGTTATCCTTTGCGTTCTGCCGCGCGCAATTTCGCACTGCGTGCTCTCGGATTGTCTGATTGTTCTTCCGCCGACGCAATCACCGGTTTGCGGGTGATGATGCGGATACCGGCGCGGTGATTGCAGGTGCACACCGGTTGTTCCGGCGGGCAGATGCAATCGGTTGCCTCTTGTTTGAAATATTGTTTGACAATTCTGTCTTCCAATGAATGAAAGCTGATGATGACCAACCTGCCGCCGGGGGCGAGCAATGAAATCGCCTGTGGCAGAAACCGTTCCAGTGCCCCCAGTTCGTCATTCACGGCAATGCGCAACGCCTGAAACGTTCGGGTGGCGGGATGGATCTTCTGTCCGCGCCGCCGTCCGCCTGCCGCTTTGGCAACCACTTCTGCGAGTTGTAATGTGCGTGAAATCGGTCGAGCGGCGACTATGGCGCGGGCGATGCGCCGGCTTTTCCGCTCTTCCCCATACCGAAAGATGATGTCCGCCAGTGTTTTTTCCGGCAGTGTGTTGACCAATTCCGCGGCGGATTCCTTCGCGGCGGGACCCATTCGCATGTCCAGTGGTCCATCTTTACTGAAAGAAAAACCGCGCTCGGCGGTGTCCAACTGCATGGATGACACCCCCAAATCGGCTAAAATGCCCGCCACCGGCGCGAATGCCAGCTCGTGCACCACATCGGCGACGGCATCGAAGCGCGCTTGCCGGGTGAGCAACCGGGATTTGAACGGTTGCAATCGCGCTTGAGCGATGGTCAGGGCGTTCGGGTCAACATCCAGCCCCAGCAATTCCCCATCCGGCGCGATTTGCGGTAAAATGATTGAAGCATGTCCTCCTGCGCCGAGTGTGCAGTCAATCACCCGGTCGCCGGGATGGAGGTTCAGTAATTGCAGAACCTCATTTTTTAAAACCGATTGATGCGGCGCATCCATTACATCAATCCCTGAAGTGCCAGCGCCTCGTAGTTGGTGTTGAAGTTTTCGGTGTCGTCCTCGGCAATCGGTTGCCATCGCTCTGCCGCCCAAATCACCAAACGCCGACCATCTCCCACAATTGACACCGTTTTTTCGATGTTGGCGTGGTTTCGCAGCCCTTCGGGCAACAAAACACGTCCCGCTTTTTCAAGGCTGTACTCAACATAGGTCTTAGAAAGCATATACCGCCGCACCGAGCGATTTTTCTGGGTATCGGGCAGGGCTTCGAGTTTGGCGGCGATTTCCTCCCATGCTTCCAACGTGTACACGTACACACACCCGTCCGGTCCCGGCGTCAACGCCAGTCCGCCGCGCAGCTCGTTTCGGAATGCCGCCGGAATGGTCAGCCGCCATTTGCTATCTAGATTGTGGGTGTATTGTCCGGTAAACACGATCAGGTGTGCTCCACTTTTGGGGCGATAAAAGTAGAACGTATGTTTCATTCGTCCCACTTTCCCCCACTTTTCACCACTGTGATGGAATTATAACCCACTTTGCCCCACAACGCAAATTAATTTAAGGTTGTAGTACACTGGTACTATTGCGCCGGGTTGGACGCCTGAATTTATCTTTTCCGCTTGAAATTGTGGGATGGGCGGTTGTTGTTTATAATGCAATGGTTGATACAAATGGAGGACTCAACGGTGCGAATTCTCATTACCGGCGTCACCGGGTTCGCCGGCAGTCATCTGGCATCCCATTTAGCCGCTGAAACTCAATACCGACTTTATGGCATCTCTCGCAATTCCGCGCGGATATTGCCCCGCCTGCAACCACGCCTCACCTGCTTTCAGGGTGATTTGCAGGATGAGGCGTTTGTGGCGGATATGCTGCAAACGGTGAAACCCGATGTGATATACCATTTGGCGGGACAACCGTTTGTGCCTTCGGCGTGGTCAAACCCGTGGGAGACCATCACGCTGAATGTATTGCCCCAGTTGAACCTGTTGCAGGCAATTGTGGCGCAAAAACTGAAGGTTCGTTTCGTCAGCGTTTCGTCCGGTAAAGTGTATGGCATCGCCACTGCCGCACGTATTCCTTTTAAAGAGGATATGCTGCTGGAGCCGGACAACCCATACGATTTGAGCAAAGTCACCGAGGATTTGATGGCGTTGCAGTATTTTCAGAGCTTTGGAGTGGAGACCATACGCGCCCGACCCTTCAATCACATCGGACCGCGCCAATCCCACCGTTTCGTCGCCGCCGCGTTTGCCCGGCAGATTGCCCGCATCGAGGCGGGACTTCAGCCGCCGATGGTTCGGGTGGGCAATCTGGATGCCCGCCGCGATTTTTCAGATGTGCGGGATGTGGTGCGGGCGTATATTTTGCTGGCGGAAAAAGGTCGCCCCGGTGAGGCATACAACATCGGTTCCGGACGGGCGGTTCCCGTGCAGACCATTTTGGACACGCTGGTGAGCATGAGTTCCGCCGCCATCGTCATTGAACCTGACCCGGAGCGCATGCGTCCGTCCGACCAGCCTGTCAGCTATGGCGACACTACCAAATTACGCCGCGAAACGGGCTGGCAGCCGGAAATATCGCTGGAAGAGAGCCTGCGCGATATTCTGGACTATTGGCGCGCCGAAGTGGGGCGGGAAACCCGCGTCTCGGCGGGGGATTAATTTGTAGAATTAGGGCAAATTGCCGAATAAATTTCGGCGTATTTCATATATAATGGATGTGGCATACACCACTAGCCAACAATTCGTATTTTGACATCTCAAAGGAGTACAGTTTCATGACCCAGAAAACAGCCTTGATTACCGGCATCACCGGGCAAGATGGTTCGTATTTGGCGGAGCTTTTGTTGGAAAAAGGCTACCGCGTGGTGGGAATGGTTCGCCGCACCAGCACCACCAACTTTAACCGATTGACTCACATTCAGGACGCTATTGATTTGGTGCAGGGTGACTTGCTTGACCAAATGTCATTAATTGATATTCTGAATGAATACCAGCCCGAAGAAGTTTACAACTTGGCGGCACAATCCTTCGTGCCCACCTCATGGAATCAACCCGTGCTGACCGGCGAATTCACCGCCTTGGGTGTCACCCGCGTGCTGGATGCCGTCCGCATTGTGAACCCGAAAATCCGCTTCTATCAAGCCTCCACCAGCGAAATGTTCGGTAAGGTGCAAGCCGTGCCCCAAACCGAAGATACACCGTTCTACCCACGCAGCCCCTATGGCGTGGCAAAACTGTACGGGCATTGGATCACCATCAACTACCGCGAAAGTTACGACATGTACGCCTGCTCCGGGATTTTGTTCAACCACGAATCCCCGCGCCGGGGCACGGAATTTGTCACCCGCAAGGTGACTCGTGCCGTCGCGCGCATCAAACTGGGATTGCAGAAAGATGTCCATTTGGGCAATCTGGATGCTCGCCGTGATTGGGGCTTCGCCGGCGATTACGTCCATGCTATGTGGCTGATGCTCCAGCAGGACGCCCCCGACGATTTTGTGATTGCCAGCGGCGAAACGCACGCCGTCCGTGAATTGTGTGAAGTGGCGTTCAGCCATGTCGGCTTGAATTGGGAAGATTATGTGGTGGTTGACCCCAAATTCTACCGCCCCGCCGAAGTTGATTTGCTCATTGGTGACCCGACGAAAGCTTTCCAAAAACTGGGCTGGGAGCGAAAGGTCAGCTTTGAAGACCTCATCAAAATGATGGTGGACGCAGATTTGGCGGAAGTAAAAAAAGAAATGCAGGGCTAAACAGTCCATATCGTTTTTGAAAAAAAGGATGTCTCCGTACAATACCAGCTATTGCGGAGCACATCCTTTATTTTTTGGGAAAAACAACCTATGACTCAACAACCTTCAACCTCTCCACCTCGTTTCTGGCTGGTTGACAGCCTGCGAGCCATTGCCATCATCACCATGGTCTACTATCACCTCATGTGGGACTTGGACTATTTTGGCGTTGTCCAAGTTGATATGCTTTCCGGCTTTTGGCATTATTTTGCCTACAGCATCGCCAGCACATTTTTATTTGTGATGGGCGTTTCGCTCACCATCAGCTACAATCGGGTGCTTGCCAAAACGGGCAATCCCCACCAATTTCTGAGATATTTCCGGCGCGGACTGCAAATTTTCGGCTGGGGGATGCTCATTACCGTGGTCACTTATTTTGCCTTTGATGAAGGTTATGTGGTGTTCGGCATTTTGCACCTCATCGGCACGTCGGTGGTCATCGCGTATCCATTTGTGCGTCGCAAGTGGCTGAGTTTGGCGGCGGGGCTGATTTTCATCGCCATCGGAGCGGCGGTGAAGGGCATCGTCATTCCCGAACCGTGGTTTTTATGGGCGGGCGTGATGCAGTACGGGCGCTATATGGTAGATTATTATCCCGTTTTCCCGTGGACGGGCGTGGCATTGCTCGGCGTTTTTGTGGGGCAGGTGGTCTATCCCGGCGGAGAACCCATTTTCACCCTGCCGGACATCTCGCATTGGCTGCCCGTGCGCGTGATGACCTATTTGGGCAAACACTCGCTGGCGCTGTATTTGCTGCAACAACCTATCCTGTTGACAATCCTGTTTATTATGGGGATTGCCACCCTGCCGTAGATTATCTCCCCGTATTATTGCCAACCTTTTTTGAGTTTGGTATACTGTGACCATTGTGAAAAATGGTGGCTGCGGTGCAGTTGATTGATTCTCATTGCCATATTGACCTGCAACAATTCGATGATGACCGTGAAGCGGTGCTGGAACGGGCGCGCCGGGCGGGGGTGACCCGGCTGGTGAACCCCAGTACCGACCTGAACAGCAGCAGGCGCATCATCGCAATGGCACACATGCACCCCGGCGTTTTCGCCGCGATTGGCGTTCACCCATATGATGCCCCCACCGTCACCGATGACGCATTGGCGGAATTGTCGGCGCTGGCGCAGGATGACGCGGTGGTGGCAATCGGTGAAATCGGGTTGGATTTTTACCGCGACCGCGCCCCGAAAGCGGCGCAGTACCGCGCTCTCGAATCCCAACTCGCGCTGGCGACATCCCTGCAACTGCCGGTCATCATCCACCAGCGTGACGCCGCCGCCGACACGATGGCGATTTTGCGGCAGTGGGCAACGGCGGGCGAGCATCCGCCACTGGTGTTGCACGCTTTCAGCGGTGATGCGGCAATGGCGGCGGAAGCGGTGGCGCTGGGCTTTTCACTCGGTATTGGCGGTCCGGTCACTTTCAAAAATCCGCGCTTTTTGCCGGAGGTGGTGTGCCGGACACCGCTGGAAAACATACTGCCGGAAACCGACGCCCCCTTTCTTTCGCCGCACCCATTCCGGGGCAAACGAAATGAGCCGGCGCGGGTGGTGCTGGTGGCGCAGAAAATCGCCGCGCTGAAAGCGCAGGATGTCACATCTGTGGCGGCACAGCTCACCAAAAATACGGAATCGTTTTTTAATCTGCCGCCATAAGTTGGAGCGGCATCCAACAGAGTGCGAACTTGAATTAAAAGAGGTATAGAATAATAATGATTACAACGGCAGGGATACACGACCTGGTAGCGGAAGACTTGACCCGCGTTGAAGCGAGAATGCGCCAGTTTGTTGGTGACGATAATGAAACCCTCGCCGAGGCGATAGACTATTTGGTGCAGGCGGGCGGCAAACGGCTGCGTCCCATCATCACCTTGTTGGCAACGCGGTTTCAACCCACCGATACGGACAAAGCCGTGTCGCTGGCGGCGGCGGTGGAAATGCTCCACACCGCCACCCTGGTGCATGATGACCTGATTGACAACGCCCTCTTTCGGCGCGGAAGCCCCACCCTCAACGCCAAATGGTCGCCCGGCGCGACAATCCTCACCGGCGATTACATGTTCTCCCGCTCCGCCAGTCTCGCTGCTGAAACCGACTCGGTGCGGATTGTAAAAGTTTTCGCCGCCACCCTCTCCACCATCGTCAATGGCGAACTGCAACAGCTTTTCAACAACGGACACGACGCCACGCCCCCCACGCTGGAAGAATATCACCGGCGCATTTACGCCAAAACCGCCTCACTCTTCGCTGCCGCCGCGAAAATGGGGGGCATTCTGGCAAAATTGCCCGAAACGCTCATTCAAGACCTCAACGATTACGGCTATTATTTGGGGATGGCATTTCAAGTGATGGATGACATCCTCGACTTTCAGGGCGATGAAGAGCGGCTCGGCAAGCCGGTTGCCAACGATTTGCGGCAGGGCATTGCGACCCTTCCCGCGCTCATCTTTCTGGAATCACACCCCGACCATCCGATTATTTTGAAAGCCGTTGCTCGCCGCTATCCCACCAATGAAGAAATTCAGTCGGTGGCGGCGGAAATCCGCGATGCCGGGTGTTTGAAGCAGGCGCTGGATGAAGCGCGCCGTTTCGCCGAGCAGGCAAAAGACGCCCTCAAGCCGTTGCCGGACAATCGGTACCGGCAGGCGTTGGCGCACATCGCCGATTACGCCGTCGCACGCGATATTTAACCCATCGGAGACGAAAGCAGGGAGCAGACAGTAACGGGCGGCACGCATTCGCCATGCTGTCTGCTTCTTTTTTGCCATGACCATTTCCATTGTAATTGTCAACTGGAACGTGAAACCGCTTCTGCGCGATTGCCTGCAATCAATCTTTGCCGGCGATATTGACCCTGCGCCGGAAGTGATTGTGGTGGACAACGCCTCCGCCGACGGCAGCCCCGAGATGGTGCGCGCCGAATTTCCGCAGGTGACACTCGTCGCC
>CAZMXX010000014.1:0-20861 GCA_964570315.1 uncultured Anaerolineaceae bacterium
GACGTACACCGTGTTCGACACGGAGACCACCGGACTTGACCCCGTCGCCGATGAAATTATCTCGATTGGGGCGGCGCGAATTGTGAACGGGCGGCTGCTGCGGCAGGAGATTTTCGACCAACTGGTTGACCCGCGGCGGGCGGTTTCGCCGACGGCAACGAATATCCACGGTATCTCCACCGATATGCTGGCGGGGCATCCGACCATTGAACAGGTTTTGCCCGCCTTCCACCATTTTGTGGAAGACACGGTGCTGGTTGGGCATAACGCGGCATTTGACATGCGGCTTTTCCAGCAAAAAGAGAGCCGTACAAATATTCGGTTCACCAATCCGGTGTTGGATACGCTGTTGCTGTCGGCGGTGGTACACCCCAGCCAACAGGATCACAGTCTGGAAGCCATTGCAGAGCGGTTGGGCATCGACATTGTGGGCAGGCACACCGCTCTGGGCGATGCGTTGTTGACGGGGGACATTTTTCTGAAGATGGTGCCCCTGCTCGCGGAACGGGGCATCATCACTTTGGCGGATGCGCTGCAAGCCGCCAAAGAAACATTTTACGCCCGCTTAAAATATTAAATCGGCAAAGGAAATTCATCTATGAACATTAATGTTACCCTTCCCAAAAGTACCATAACCCGTTTGGGACTCTTGCTGTTTTTTCAAAATAAAGGGCTGTATATTTATTTGATTGCCAGCGGCGTGGTCACCGCCTACACTCTCAGCACCGGCAATTACGGGTTGTTGATTGTGGCGTGGCTGCCGTATCTGTTTTATGTGTTTTTGGGGATTTTCAATATTCTCCGCCAAACGCGCAGCGATGACAATCCGCAATTATTGCCGACGCGATACACATTTTCCGGCAATGGCGTTATCGTCAAAACCAAACTGGGTGAAAATAAATTCGGTTGGGATGAATTTAAGGGTTGGCAGGTAGTCGCCGATAACTTCGTGCTGTTTCATTCGGAAGGGTTCATTTTCGCCATTCCGAAAAAAGACATCCCGACGGAGAAACTCGCGAAGTTTCAGCGGTATCTGAAAGAATATATTCCGCGGTGAGTTTAAAAGTATAAGACCGACCTGGGTCAGGGGTCGGTCTTAACAAGGATAGGAGGAATTCTAAACGTTTAAGGAGGAAATCAGTTAATCGAGATTCTCAGGAGCTGCATCACAAACCACCGTGTCCCACCAACTGGGGAATGTATTTTTCACATACCAGAAGGTTGCCAAGATTGCCACGTCTAAAGCTATCCACAGTGTGCCAAATTTTGTGATGAATTCCATTTTCGCCCTCGCGCTCGTCTTTATATGAGCAGTATAGCAGAAAAGTAAGAATATTTGAATAAAGTTTGCGTAAAGATTCGTGAATTTATAGTAAATATTCCGGTGGAAAGATATGACAAATGTCCGGTGAAATCAGGATACTTGTCAGTTGTTTTTTTGCAGTATGGCGTGATATACTTCACAATATAACGATATACGTGCTGTAAACCACATTTTCACACTGGAGGGTATTTTTCATGGCAGTTTCAATTCCGGCAAATAATAATACACTTGATTCATTCTTACCGCCTGACATGGCACTTAAAGCTGAAGTTGTGGGTCAGAAAAAAGCAGGGATGGGATTTTGGAATACGTTCGCGCTGGCGGTTTTGGCAGGAGCATTCATCGGTATGGGGGCGGTTTTTGCCACAACCGTCACCGCCGGTGCCGGCGGCAACCTAACTTTCGGGGTGACAAAATTGCTCGGAGGGTTGGTGTTCAGTCTGGGGCTGATTTTAGTCATTGTCGCCGGCGCGGAACTATTCACCGGGAACAACCTGATTGTGATGGCGTGGGCGGACAAAAAAGTGTCCACCAAACAGATGTTGCGCAATTGGGGCATCGTTTATCTGGGGAATTTCGTCGGTTCCATTGGCACGGCGGCTTTGATGCTGTTTACCAAACAGTTCACGTTTGGCGGCGGTGTTGTCGGGTTAAACGTTTTGAATATCGCTAACGGAAAAGTACATCTCGGTTTTGTACAGGCGATAGCGTTGGGTATACTGTGTAATGCGTTGGTATGTTTGGCGGTGTGGTTGTGCTTCAGCGCGCGCACCGTCACCGATAAGATATTGGCGATCATCTTCCCGATTACCGCGTTTGTCGCCGCCGGGTTTGAACACAGTGTTGCCAATATGTACTTCCTGTCAATCGGATGGCTGGTGAAAGTGAGTGCCCCTGGTTCCTTCTGGAACGCCATTGGCAAAACCGCCGATGATTATGGTGATATAACATGGAAAAACATCGTAATTGGCAACCTATTGCCGGTCACAATCGGCAACATCATCGGTGGGGCGTTGATGGTCGGGTTGGTCTATTGGTTCATCTACGTCCGAAAAGATATGCACCCGTTCACACCGCGAACGGCGAAACACGCAACTCATTCGGAGAATTAAATCCAATATTATTGAATACCATCATTAAACAAGATGAGCGTTCTTGCCAAAGGACGCTTGTCTTTTTGCGTGTAGGGAGCGATTGATGATACTGAAAAAACCATCCCGTACGCCCGGAAAGGTGCGGGTCATCTTCAAAATCCCCGGTTCATTGTGGGTAGAAAGCATCAATTTGGTGGGAGATTTCAACGAATGGGATGTCGAATCCCTGCCGTTTGGACATGATGAAAACGATGATTGGGTGATTGCGCTCGATTTGGACGCGGGGCAATCGTATCGTTTTCGCTATTTGTTTGATGGTATGCACTGGCGCGATGAATGGCAGGCGGACGCATACCTCCCCAATCCGCACGGCGGATTCGACTCCGTGGTGGTGGCATCACTCGAATAATCGTCCGTATGGGGGGAATCCCTCCCGTGTGATGTGACATTTATCATCAAAATAACGATAAATTTCACTAGACACGCACCCATGTGAGGAGTATACTGGAGGGAGTGAATTTTAAAAGGAGAAAATCTATGGCTAACGGAACACAACGAAGAATGGTTACCATTGACGGTAACACTGCGGTGGCACACGTGGCGCACGCCACAAATGAAGTGATTGCCATCTACCCGATTACGCCCTCATCTCCGATGGGAGAAATGGCGGACGAAAAATCTGCCAAGCACACAGCAAATATCTGGGGAACCGTCCCCACGGTTGTGGAAATGCAAGCGGAAGGCGGTGCCGCCGGGGCAGTTCACGGTGCATTGACCACCGGCTCGCTCACCACCACTTTCACCGCATCGCAAGGGCTGTTGTTGATGATACCCAATATGTACAAGATTGCCGGTGAATTGACCAGCACCGTTTTCCACATCGCGGCGCGGTCGGTGGCGGCGCAAGCCCTGTCCATCTTCGGTGACCACAGCGACGTGATGGCGACTCGCAGCACCGGCTTTGCCATGCTGTTCGCGTCATCCGTGCAGGAAGTGATGGACTTCGCGCTGATTGCCCAAGCCGCCACGCTGGAATCGCGCGTGCCCTTTTTGCACGTGTTCGACGGCTTCCGCACCTCGCACGAAATTATGAAGGTGGAAGAACTGACATACGACGATATGCGGGCGATGATTGACGACGACCTCGTCCGCGCCCACCGCGCTCGTGGCTTATCGCCCGACCGCCCCGCCATTCGCGGCACGGCGCAGAACCCCGACGTTTTCTTCCAAGCGCGTGAAACAGTCAATCCGTTTTATCTGAAAACCCCCGGTATTGTCCAAAAAGCAATGGACAAATTCGCCAAAATTGTGGGACGCCAATACCACCTGTTCGATTACGTCGGTGCGCCCGACGCCGAGCGGGTGATTGTGTTGATGGGCTCCGGCGCGGAAGCCGCCGAGGAAACGGTGAATTACCTCGTGGCGCAGGGCGAAAAAATCGGAATGCTGAAAGTCCGGCTCTATCGCCCCTTCTCCGCGGAACATTTCCTGGGCGCACTGCCCGCCACCACCAAAACCATCGCCGTGTTAGACCGCACCAAAGAACCGGGCGCCGCCGGCGAACCCCTGTATCAGGATGTCATCACCACCATCAGCGAAGGCTTTGCGGACGGCACAACCCCCTTCGCGCAGATGCCGCGCATCATCGGCGGGCGATACGGACTGTCATCCAAAGAATTCACCCCCGCGATGGTCAAAGGGGTGTTTGATGAAATGACCAAAGCCAAACCGAAAAATCATTTCACCGTCGGCATTATTGATGATGTGACGAACACCAGCATCGAATTCGACCGCGATTTCAACATTGAACCGGATGACACGGTTCGGGCGATGTTCTGGGGACTCGGTTCCGACGGGACTGTCGGCGCGAACAAAAACTCCATCAAAATCATCGGAGAGGGCACGGACAATTACGCTCAGGGCTATTTCGTCTACGACTCCCGCAAAGCCGGTGCGCAGACCATTTCTCACCTGCGTTTCGGGTCGCGCCCCATTCAAAGCACTTACCTCATCAAAAAAGCGAACTTCATCGCCGTGCATCAATTCGTTTTTCTGGAACGATACGACCTGCTCGATTACGCAGAAGAGGGGGCAACCTTCCTGCTGAACAGCCCCTATCACGCCGATGAGGTTTGGGAACACCTGCCGCGCACCATTCAGGAAGCCATCATCAGCAAAAATTTGAAATTCTACGCGATTGACGCCTATGAAGTGGCGAAAGAAACGGGCATGGGGGTGCGCATCAACACCATCATGCAAACCTGCTTCTTCGCTATCAGCGGGGTGTTGCCGCAAGATGAAGCGATTGACCGCATCAAAACCGCCATCAAGAAAACCTACGGCAAACGGGGCGAAGCGGTGGTGCAGAAAAACTTTGCCGCCGTGGATGCCGCCATTTCGCACCTGCACAAAATTGAAGTCCCCGGACAGGCAACCAGCACCATCGAAAAACCGGCAACCGTGCCGAACGCCGCGCCGGAATTCGTCAAAACCGTCACCGCAAAAATGATGCAGGGTAAAGGGGATGAAATTCCCGTCAGCATGCTGCCCATTGACGGCACATATCCTTCGGGAACCACCCAATGGGAAAAACGAAACATTGCGCTGGAAGTCCCGGTGTGGGATGAAGACCTCTGTATTCAGTGCGGAAAGTGTGTGCTGGTGTGTCCGCACGCGGTCATCCGCTCGAAGGTGTATGATGAAACCGCGCTCGAAGGCGCACCCGAAACCTTCAAAGCCGTTGACGCCCGTTGGAAAGAATTTAAAGGGATGAAATACACCCTGCAAGTGGCGGTGGAAGACTGCACCAGCTGTACCCTCTGTGTGGAAGCATGTCCCGTGAAGGATAAAACGCAGGTGGGGCGCAAAGCCATCAACATGGAGCCGCAGTTGCCGTTGCGGGAAACCGAACGCGCAAACTGGAACTTCTTCCTCGAATTGCCGGAAGTCTCCCGCACCGATTCGGTGAACTTCGCCAACGTGAAAAACATCCAACTCCTCGAACCCCTCTTCGAGTTTTCCGGCGCGTGCGCGGGTTGCGGGGAAACCCCCTACGTCAAATTGGTCACGCAACTCTTCGGCGACCGCGCTGTGGTTGCCAACGCCACCGGCTGTTCCAGCATTTACGGCGGCAACCTGCCCACCACCCCGTGGACATTCAACAAAGAAGGGCGCGGTCCCGCGTGGAGCAACTCCCTCTTTGAAGACAATGCCGAATTCGGGCTGGGCATGCGGCTGACCATTGACAAACAAGCCGAATACGCCCGCGAATTGGTGACCCTGCTGCGCGATGACATCGGCGCGGATTTGGCGGATGCGCTGCTCAGCGCCGACCAGTCGGACGAAGCGGGCATCAGCGCGCAACGTGAACGGGTGGCGCAATTGAAAGACATTCTCGCCGGAAATAATGGCGTAAAAGCCCGCGACCTGTTCAGTTTAGCCGATATGCTGGTGAAGAAAAGCGTCTGGATTATGGGCGGCGACGGCTGGGCATACGACATCGGTTACGGCGGGGTAGACCATGTGCTCGCCAGTGGACGTAATGTGAACGTGCTGGTTCTGGACACCGAAGTCTATTCCAATACCGGCGGGCAGGCATCCAAAGCGACTCCGCTTGCTGCCGTGGCGAAATTCGCCGCCGGTGGGAAACCGACCATCAAAAAAGACTTGGGGATGATGGCAATGAGCTACGGGTATGTGTACGTGGCACAAATTGCGATGGGCGCCAACGATGCGCAGACCGTGAAAGCCATTATGGAAGCAGAAGCCTACGACGGTCCCTCGCTGATTATCGCCTATTCACCCTGTATCGCACACGGTATCGACCTTGCGCGCGGTCAGGGGCATATTCAAACAAAACTGGCAGTGGAAACGGGCTACTGGCCCCTCTACCGCTATGACCCGCGCCGTCATCAGGAAGGCAAACCGCCATTGAAACTCGACTCCAAAAAACCGAAACGCCCGTTGAAAGATTACATCTACAACGAAGCGCGGTACAAAATTCTGCTGAAAACGAATCCGGAAAAAGCGGGTGAATTGTTGGCAGCGGCACAAGATGCTGTCAACGCACATTGGCACAAATATGAACAAATGGCTGCCATTGATTGAGCTTTCTGTTCCCACCGGCAAATAGACGATGAAACTTGGTGTGCGTCTGAAATATGGCGCACACCATTCCCCACAAAAACTTCAAAAAAATGAGGATGTGATTTATGGATTTAACCACAACATATATGGGCATGACATTGAAGAATCCCATCGTACCATCAGCATCCCCACTGTCAAAAGATATTGCGACCGTCAAACAGATGGAAGACGCGGGCGCGGCGGCTGTTGTTCTGTACTCACTGTTCGAGGAACAAATTTCCGGCGAAAGCCATGAGCTTGACCATTTCCTGAGCTTTGGCACTGACACATTTTCAGAGGCTTCAAGCTATTTCCCGGATATGACCGATTACAATATGGGTCCTGATGAATATTTGAATCACATCCGACGCATCAAAGAATCGGTGGACATCCCCGTCATCGGCAGTTTGAATGGCGTTTCAACTGGCGGATGGATTGAATATGCCAAAAATATCGCGGATGCCGGGGCGGATGGATTGGAGCTGAACATCTATTATATTCCCACCAGCACCACCCTTTCCGGCACAGAAGTGGAAAAAATGTATCTGGACGTGGTGCGCGACGTGACCGGCAGTGTGGACATTCCGGTTGCCGTGAAACTCAACCCGTATTTCAGCAGCACCGCCCATATGAGCGCACAACTTGCCGCTGCCGGCGCCGATGCGCTGGTGCTGTTCAACCGTTTCTACCAGCCCGATTTCGATTTGGAAGCGTTGGAAGTTGCGCCGAGAGTTGAACTCAGCCATTCCCATGAGATGCTCTTGCCGTTGCGCTGGGTGGCAATCCTGTCGCCCCAAGTTGATGTGGATTTCGCCATCACTACCGGCGTGCACACCCATTATGACGTGCTGAAGGGTGTGATGGCGGGTGCAAAAGTGACAATGATGGCATCGGAATTGCTTGCCAATGGCGTCGGGCGCATCAGCCAAATTCTGCAATCGCTGGTGGATTGGATGGAACTGTACGAATACGAATCGATTGTTCAGATGCAGGGCAGTATGAATCAGCGCAATGTGGCGGAACCCGCCGCTTTTGAGCGCGCAAACTATATGAAAGTGTTGCAAAGCTATCGTTAAATGTATGGATGACGGTACTCTCCCGTTACGCGCGCGGATATTTTTCGGGCGTGCAAAAAAATAGACGCAAAAAAGCCGCGAACCAACGTCGGATTCGTGGCTTTTTGCTGAATTTTGAAACCAACCAATACAGGAGGTAATCACATGGAATTTGGTGTTCCCGCCGAAGTGCGTGACCTTGAAAACCGTGTCGGATTGACGCCCCCCGGCGTTTTAGCCCTCACCAAAGCCGGGCATCAAGTATATGTGGAACGGAATGCCGGTGCGACCGCCGGTTTCAGCGATGAGGATTATCGTTCTGCCGGGGCGCAAATTGTTTATTCCGCAGAGGAGGCGTATCGCCGCGCGGATGTGGTGGTGAAAGTGACCCGCCCCACGCACGATGAACACGCGCTCTTTCGCACCGGACAGACCATCTTTTCATTCCTGCATCTGGCGGTATCATCCCCCGACTTGCTCGACGCGCTCACCGCGCGCCGCATCACCGCCATTGCCTACGAGCTGGTGCAGAAAGAAGACGGATGCTTGCCCGTTTTAGTGCCGATGAGCCAGACCGCCGGACGGCTCGCGCCGATTATCGCCGGACAATTGCTCACCACCCACCGTGGCGGGCGTGGGACGCTGCTCAACGGCTTGCCCGGTGTGCCCGCCGCCGCCGTCGTCATTTTGGGCGGGGGCGAACTCGGCTTCAGCGCCGCGCGGGCATTCTGGGGCATCGGGGCGCAAGTGACCGTGCTGGATAAAGACATCAACCAGTTGCGCCGCATCGAAGAATTTTTCGATGGCAAGGTGAACACCGTCCTTTACAATGAATACAACTTGAAACGCGCCGTTTCATACGCCGATGTTTTCGTCGGGGCGGTGCAAACACCCGGCAAACGCGCCCCCATTCTGGTGACCCGCGACATGGTGCGCTCGATGCGGAAACGCTCGGTCATCATTGATTTTTCCATCGACAGCGGGGGGTGTGTGGAAACCAGCCGCCCCACCACCATCCGCGACCAAACTTTCGTGGAAGAGGGCGTCATCCATTTTTGCGTGCCGAACCTCACCGCGATTGCCGCCCGCACCACCAGCTATGCCCTCACCAACGCTTCGCTCCCCTATCTGTTGAGCATCGGCAGTGAAGGCGTGGGCACGGCGCTGAAAACCCATCCCGCGTTGGCGGCGGGGACGGTACTTTATCAGGGAAAATTGGTGAGCCGCATCGTGGCGTCGGCGTTGGGAAAACCCGTTGAGGGCATGTTGCCGGTAGGAGGAAATGCATGAATTGGGAAGCGATATATCGCAAAAAAGTGACCGATGCCGATGCCGCGCTCTCGGCGGTGCAGTCGGGCAATCGGGTGTACATTGGCGGAGGCGCCGGCGTGCCAAAAGTGCTGATTGATGCGCTGGTGCGGCAAGCGCCCCATCTGCGGGATGTGGAAATCACGCACATCCTCACCTTTGCCGACGCGCCGTATGTGGATGAAAAATACAGCGCATCGTTCCGGCACAATGCGTTGTTCATCGGACCGGCGGTGCGCAAAGCCGTCAACAGCGGGCGCGCCGATTTCACCCCGATATTCCTGTCGGAAGTGCCGGCGCTGTTCCGCAACGGCATCCTGCCGCTCGACGTGGCGTTGATTTCGCTTTCCCCGCCCGACGAACACGGCTTTTGCAGCTTTGGCGTGGAAGTTGGTTCCACCAAACCCGCCGCCGGTGCGGCGCGGGTGGTCATCGCGGAAATCAACCGCCAAATGCCCCGCACGCTCGGCGACAGTTTCATTCATGTCAGCCGGTTGACGCAGATTGTGGAAGTGGATTATCCCATCCCGGAAGCGCCGCAGGGCGGCAGCTCGGAACTGCATTTGCGGGTGGGGGAACACATTGCGGAAATGATTCCCGATGGGGCGACCCTGCAAATGGGCATCGGCAGCATCCCCGATGCGGTGTTGCAAAATCTGGGCAATCACCGCGATTTGGGCATCCACACCGAGTTGTTTTCCGATGGCGTGATTGATATGTTTGAAGCGGGCGTCATCACTTGCAGCCGGAAAACTTTCCATCCCGGAAAAATCATCTCCGGCTTTTTGTTCGGTTCAAAACGGCTGTATAAATTTATCCACAACAATCCCATCATTGAAATGCACCCCAGCGATTATGTGAACGACCCGTTCAACATCGCCCAAAATGAGAAGATGGTTGCCATCAATTCCGCCATTCAGATTGATTTGACGGGGCAGGTCTGCGCCGATTCCATCGGCACCCGGTTTTACAGCGGTGTGGGTGGGCAAATTGATTTCATTCGCGGCGCGGCGCGCTCAAAGGGCGGACTGCCCATCATCGCGTTTCTGTCCACCGCCAAAGGGGATGCCATCAGCCGGATTGTGCCCACCCTCACCGAAGGGGCGGGGGTGATTACCACCCGCAATGATGTGCATTACGTGGTGACGGAATACGGCGTGGCGAACTTGCACGGTAAAACGGTTCGCCAGCGCGCGCAGGCGCTCATCAACATCGCCCATCCGAAATTCAGGGATGAACTGGCGCACGCCGCACACAATTTGGGATACATGTAGCGTAATTCAGGAGGTTTGATATGATTTTGGTTTCAGCGGTTATGACCGCCAACCCGGAAACGGTGTCGCCGCACGATAATTTGCGGGTGGCGAAGGAAAAAATGCAGGCGGGGAATTTTCGCCGTTTGCCGGTGGTGCAGGCGGGCGAGCTGGTGGGCATTCTGAGCGACCGGGATTTGCGGCGGGCGACCAATTCGCCGTTGGTGCTGCGGGAACGCTGGTACGATGATATGCTGCTCGACAATATTCGGGTGTTGGGCGCAATGACCCGCGACCCCATCTCGGTGGCGGCGGATGCCCCGCTGGTGACTGCCGCCAAACTGATGCGCCGCCATAAAATCGGCGGCTTGCCGGTGATGCAGGCGGACAAGCTGGTGGGCATCATCACCGAGACGGATTTACTCGATTATCTCATCAGCCAATTGGAACAGGACGCATAAAAAAAAGCCCCGCATTTTTCGCGGGGCTTTTTGGTGGGACGATTACTGCAAACTGCGAAGATACGCCGCAATATCGGCGAGGTCGTTCGCCGTTAAAGCGGGATTACCGCCTTTCGGTGGCATCGCAATCCCGGTGGTGTTGTCGGGGGCGTTCATGGCGCGTCCGGTGGCGATGAAATTCGCCAGCGCGGCATCGTCAATGCCGCCGATGAACGCATTGTTGTGCAAATTCGGACCCAAGCCGGCGACGCCATCGGCATTTGCGCCGTGACATGCCGCGCAGCTTTTGGCGAACAACGCTTCGCCGGCATCCGCGTTGCCATCCGTTACCGCAACTATTTCGGTTTTGCCGACGGGGTCGGGATTTTCAACAACTTCCGCCGAGCCGCCACATGCGCTGACCACCAGCGAGAGGGTTAGCAGCAAAAATGTGACGATGAAAATGGTTCGTTTGTGTGTCATGGTCTCTCCTTTAATTGAACAGTGACATTGGTGCCTTTGTTGGGGATGCTCTGGATTTCCATACGCGCACCGCATTGGAACGCCCGCGAACGCATATTCGCCAGCCCGCGATGTCCGGGCTTGACCTTTGAGGGCATCACAAATCCGATGCCGTCATCCGCGACGTTCAATGTCACCACGCCTTTTCTGCATTGCAGTGAAATGGTGATGTGTGAAGGTTCCGCGTGCCGCACCGCGTTTGCCAACGCCTCATGGCAAATGTGGAACAGATGATTGGCTTGCTCATCACTCAAATGTTCCCCGATGTCGGTTGGAATTTCAGCGTGAATGGGGATGTTCGCATTGGCGCGCACCTCCCGAATCAACCCGTCGAGGCGATTTTTCAGTCCGTTATCTTTGATGGCTTGCGGGCGAAGGTCGAAAATATAGTTGCGGATATCCTGAATCACGCGCGCCAGATTATCCAGCGTCAGCGCGATTTGTTTTTGCGCCGCCTCGAATTCGGCGGGGATGTCCGCCTTCACTTGGTCAAGCATCAACCCGACCGCATAAATTGATTGGATGATGCCGTCATGCAAATCCCGCGCGAAGCGTTCCCGCTCTTCCAACACGGCTAAACGTTGCGTTTGCTCATATGCCCGCGCGTTTTCAATGGCAATGGCGGCGTGGACTGCCAACCGCTGCAAAATCAGCCGGTCGGTGTCGGTGAACGGCTCGCCGTTCTTTTTGTTTGCCAGATACAGCGCTCCGATGAGCTGCCCTTTGGTGGAAATCGGCACGCCGAGCAGATTGTGGATGGGGGGGAAGTCGGCGGGCAAGCCTGTTTCGCCGGTGGGGGTGGAAATCCGGTTCAGCATCACGGACTCGCCTTTGTAAAACAGGCGTCCCATCAATTTTCGCCCGTATGCGGAGGCTTCAAAGGCTTCCGCGACCTTCGGCGTTGTGCCGGCGGTGATGAACTGCGAGAAATATTCGTCTTCATCATGCACGCCGAGCGCTGCAATGTGGACGTCCATCAGCGATTGCGCGGTGTTGGCGATGGTCTGCAAAACCTGTTCCAGCGACAACTGCGCGGTGATGGCGCGGGTGGCATCGTCCAGCGCGCGCAATTGCTGGATGAGATATTCCCGTTCCTGCTGGGCGCGGTAGCGATTGGTGACATCGCGCAGCACCACCGTGAAGATGCGCGGATTGTCCAGCTTTGAGATGGACGCTTCCGCGCGGAAGATACTGCCATCTTTGCGCCGCCCGTGAATGGGACGACGCTCGCTCATCAGCCGGGACATCTCCGGCGCAGCCGCGAATTCGACGAGATATTGCCGGTGCGAGTGGGCGGAATCTTCGGGTAACAGCAAGTCCAACGGTTGCCCGATGATTTCATCCGCATTGTACCCGAAGATGGTCTCTGCCCCTTTGTTGAACAGAATGATGCGCTGTTCGGCATCAATGGAGATGATGGCTTCGTGCGCCATGTTCAGCACATCCGCCAACCGGGTTTCGCTCACCAGCAACGCTTCGATGACCTGACTGCGTTCTGCGCGGTGTAAATCGGCGGGGGTGCTCGCAGTGGGACGTAACTTCGAGAGTTGCTTCAAGATTTTTTGCTTCGTATGTTCACCCATAATTATTCCTTCTCAGACACCGCGGGATAGTGTATCATAATTTAAAAAAAATCGGAAATGCCAACAAAATTTTGCCCTTCATTCCAACACATTGTACAATCGAATAATCACTCGCTTTTTGGCAGTGATTCTCGCAGGCATACATCGGGAGGTGTGACGTGGTTCGGATAATGGTTGTGGACGACCATGAAGTTGTGCGCTTTGGGTTGAAAAGCCTTTTGGCGCGCCATGAAGATTGGGAAATTGTGGCAGAAGCGGGGACGGTGGTGGATGCCATCGCGCAGGCTGCCGCGCACAACCCTGATATTGTTGTGCTGGACATCCGTTTGGGAGATGGTTCCGGCATTGACGCCTGCCGCGAAATCGTCAAACAGCATCCCCACACCAAAGTGATTGTGCTGACGTCGTTTGCGGAAGATGAACTGCTGTTCAACGCAATTTCGGCGGGAGCGGCGGGCTATGTGCTGAAACAGGTGGGCAACGATGATTTGGTGCGCGCCATCGAAACCGTTTTGCGCGGCGATTCGATGCTTGACCCCAGCGTGACGGGGCAGGTTTTCGCCCGTTTGCGGGAAACCAACCGCTCGGAAGCCTTCACCGACTTGACCGACCGGGAATTGCGGGTGCTGGCGCTGATTGCGCAGGGCAAAACGAACAAAGAAATCGCGCATACCCTCCATTTGGGGGAAGGCACGGTGCGAAATTATGTCAGCAGTATCTTCAGCAAGCTGCAACTTTCCAACCGTTCCGAAGCGACGGCGTATGCGGTGCGGCACAATCTCGATTCGTTTTTGGCGTCCAAATAATCTGCAATCGTGTTTTTTCCCGTTAAATCGTCGTTCGCGGCGATTTTTCCATTTTAAAACCCAAAATGGGGAAGATTGTCTACTCAATCTATGACATTTGTCACTACAAACATTTGGAGTTCCCGTTTATTATAAATGGACAAGTTACTACTCAGGTGCTATTGTGTTGTTGGGCGTGTCGCAAAATGAAAACACCGTCGGCAGTTGAGCAGTGACGAAACAGCGTTATTTTTGGGGTCGCTTATGGCTCTTGCTTCAGGAGCATCATCAACCATGGAATTTAAAGCCTTGCGCGTGCCATCGCTAAACAAAAAAGTTGCCGATGAGTTGGATCACGTGCTGCGCGATTTATCCGGCGTGAAAAAATTTGAAATCACCCTGGAAACGCAAGAATTGTATATCGTCTTCGACGAAAATCAGGTTGGGTTTCAAACCCTGGCGCAGGAAATGGCAAAAGTCGGCTGTTCATTGAAAAATATTGACGCCGCTCTGCTTCTGTGATACCCGCTGCAACCCGCAAAAACTGCGAGCCGGTCTCGCAGTTTTTTTATGCCCGAAATTGCCCGCTGATATTCTCGGACTATAATCACCATACAAACTTCAATCGAGGACGCATGATGAACTTCCAACAAGCGACTGCTGAATACCTCCCCAAAATCAACACGGAAATGAAACGGATAATGGCAGGGGATGCCGATGACCCCTTTTGGGGGATGATGCACTATCATTTGGGCTGGCTCGATGAAACATTCCGTCCGGCGGATGCCTCGACGGGGAAACAGTTGCGCCCGCTCTTCACCCTGTTGACGTGCTATGCCGCCGGTGGCGACCCCACCCGCGCGCTCCCCGCCGCCGCCGCCGTCGAATTGACTCACAATTTCACCCTGATTCACGACGACATTCAAGACGGCAGCAACACCCGTCGCGGGCGGAAAACCGTCTGGCGGCTGTGGGGCATGCCCCAAGCCATCAACGCCGGTGATGCGATGTTCACTCTGGCGCGCGGCGCGCTGCTGCAATTGCGCCGCCATAACATCTCCCCTGAGATGATATTGAACGCGACCGCAAAATACGACGAAACAATGCTGGCGCTGTGTCGCGGTCAATATTTGGATATGAAATTTGAGGGAACGATGGATGTTTCGCTGAAGGCATATCTGGAGATGGTTGCCGGAAAAACTGCCGCGCTGTTGGCGTGCGCGGGGTATTTCGGGGCGTTGGTTGCCACCGAAAACCCCACAACCGCCCAACGTTATTGGGATTTCGGGCATGCAATGGGCATTGCTTTTCAAATGCAGGATGATCTACTGGGCATTTGGGGGGACGCCGGGGTGGTCGGCAAGCCTTCCGGCGACGATTTGCGGCGGCGAAAAAAGACGCTGCCCGTGATTTTCGCGCTGAATTGCGACCCCTCGGCGGACGTGACCCGCTTCCGCGACATCTACGCCCAAGCCATCCCCGACACCACCGAGGCGGACATTGAAGAAGCGATGCGCATTTTGGAGTTGCTCGGCGCGCGGGAATACACGGCGTTGCGCGCGGAATTGTGGCTGGAAAATGCCGCCGCCGCGCTGGCGATGATTGATATGCCGCGGGACGCGAAACGCACCCTGCAAGAATTTTCCGATTTGATGATTCAACGAGTAAAATAGGGTTCGCACCCATATGCTTGAAGCATGAGACGGATGATTTTTATCGCGAATGGCACAAATAGACGAATTCCACCAATTTTTTGTTTGTGGTATTTGGGTAGTCTCCCCGTTGAGTGTTGCGAGTTGTCATTATGATAGAATGAACCGCAAAGCCGCAAAGAAAGCCAAGTTTTTTTGTTTTCCCGCCTTTTTGCTTGGTGACCTTAGCGGCTTCGCGGTAAATTCAACGTCTGTTTTGCAACAACACCCAAGCGGGAGACTCTCGATATTTGAGCATTGGTGTAATTCGTGATTTTCGCCTTAACCACGTAAGTTACGAGGATGAAAACGGAGCATTCATGGCATCACCATATCCATTTAAAAACTTGGTCTTTCAAGGCGGCGGCGTGAAAACGTTTGCCTATCACGGCGTGGTAGATGTTTTGGAATCGGCGGGCATTTTGCCCGAGATTGAACGGGTGGGCGGGTCGTCCGCCGGCGCGTTGCTGTCCACGCTGCTCAGTTTCCGATTGAGCTGGGCGGAAACCCACGCCATTCTCAAAACCTGCGATTTTTCAAAACTGCCGGAAACAAAAGTATCGCCGAACCCGGAATGGACGCCCCGGCTGGTGGAACACAGCGTGGAACGGGTGCGGGCGCGGGTCGATTCGGTGAACCGGCTCATCAAAAAATTCGGCTGGTACGCTAGCGATTATTCGCATCAATGGCTGATGGGCGTGATTGCCGACCGGTGTCACGGCAACGGGCGCGCCACCTTCGCCGATTTCCGCGCCCTGGGCTTCCGCGACCTGTATGTGGTGGTCACCAACCTTTCCACCCGGCGCGTGGAAACGATGTCTGCGGACACCACCCCCGATGTCGCCGTAGCGGACGCAGTGCGAATTTCCGGCACTATTCCGTTGTTTTTTGAGGGATTGCAATTCGATGGAAAATCATTCGGGGCGGGCGATTATTATGCCGATGGTGGGGTAATGGCGAATTATCCGCTGCATCTATTCGACACGCCGCCCTTCAAAGACGATAGCCGCCTCTTTTTCACGGGCATCAATTGGGAAACGCTGGGCTGTCAATTGTACACCCCCGACGATTGCCCGAAGGCGCGGCGTTCCATCAACAACGTGTTGAATTACATTGAAACGGTGTTCGATGCAATGGCGGAATCGCAATTAGTGCCCTTCCAAACCGGGCAAGCCGACCGGCAGCGCACCATCAGCGTGAGTAATTGCTGTGTCCGCGCCACTGAATTCGACATTAAAATGGAAGCAACGGACGAGCGATACACAAAACTGGTGCAGGCGGGGCGGCAGGCGGCGCAATCGTTTTTGGCGAATTATAAAGCGCCCATAGACCCGCGTTTGGCGCTGATTTTGCGTCCGGCAACGGTGGTCGAGCGCGTTAAAGAGTTGTTTGAACGTCCGCTGAAGTGGTAATTAATCTTCCAGCGTGAAGCCGATTTTCAGCGTGACCTGCCACTGCGTCACGGCATTTTCGTGGATGGCGCCGCGCGTTTCCACCACCTCGAACCAGCGCATATTGCGCACCGACTCGCCCGCTTTGGTGATGGCGTTTTGCACGGCTTCTTCAATGCTTGCGGTTGATGTGCCGACGATTTCGATTTTTTTGTAGGTGTTGTTCTTCATTTTCATGTGAATTTCCCCTTTGGAAAAGCTATAATTTGCGCCGAAAATCTGCCAGCCCGCGGATGAGCGCGGCGGCAGTGCCGGTGAGCGTCAGAATCTCTTTGGCGGAAATCGGCTGCACTTCGCCCGCCGCGTCGGTTTCGGTGGGGGATTGCATCAGCGTCCACACCGTGCCCGCGCCGAGCACCGCGCCGATTATCGCCCCGATGACCAGTTTTATTTTTTCGGATTGTGTCAATTGCATTGACGACCTCCATTTGGATTTGCACCCGTCAGATGTGTGAATGACACGTGAAACGTGAGCGATGGTCTGACTCACGTTTCACGCATCAGTATTCACGGATTACAGGTTATTAATCAGTGCGGTCGCAAATTCCGACGTTTTGACGGTGGTTGCGCCGTCCATTTGACGGGCAAAATCGTAGGTGACGGTTTTTTGCGCCACGGTTTTTTCAAATGCATCGTTGATGAGCGTGGCGGCTTCATGCCAGCCGAGATATTGCAGCATCATCACGCCGGAGAAGAGCAGACTGCTGGGATTGACTTTGTCCAAGTTTGTGTATTTCGGGGCAGTGCCGTGTGTGGCTTCAAACAGCGCCACAAAATCGGCGATGTTTGCGCCCGGTGCGACGCCCATACCGCCCACTTGCGCCGCCAGCGCGTCGCTGAGGTAATCGCCGTTGAGGTTGGTGGTTGCCAGCACGCTGAATTCTCTGGGGCGCAGCAGCGCGTGCTGGAAGATAATATCGGCGATGCGGTCTTTGATGACAATTTTGCCCGCCGGTTGTTTGCCGTCGTATTTGCTCCACAATTCATCTTCGGTGATGGTGACGTCGCCGAATTCTTCGGCGGCAACTTCATAGCCCCATTTGCGGAACGCGCCTTCGGTGAATTTCTGGATATTCCCTTTGTGTACCAGCGTCACATTGGGCAAATCGTATTCGATGGCGTATTGGATGGCTTTGCGCACCAGCCGTTTGGTGGCGAATTCACTGACCGGCTTAATGCCGAGTCCCGCGCCTTCGAAGAATTTCGCGCCGAATTCTTCGCGCAAAACTTGCGCCAGCCGTTCATTTTCTGGCGTACCGCTTTCATATTCGATGCCCGCGTACACGTCTTCCGTATTTTCGCGGAAGATGACCATATTCACGTCTTCCGGATGTTTCACCGGGCTGGGGACGCCTTTGTACCAGCGCACGGGGCGCACGCAGGCGTACAAATCGAGGACTTGGCGCAGGGTGACATTCAAGCTGCGGAAGCCGCCGCCCACCGGGGTGGTCAGGGGTCCCTTAATGGCGACGATGAAGTCTCGGATGGCGTCGAAGGTTTCTTCGGGCATGTAATTGCCATCGTACACGCTGGCGGCTTTTTCGCCCGCGAAAATCTCCATCCAGACGATTTTCTTTTCGCCGTTGTATGCTTTTTCGATGGCGGCGTTCAACACGCGCTGCGCGGCGGCGGTGATGTCCGGACCGATGCCGTCCCCTTCAATGAAAGGGATGATGGGGTCGTTGGGGATGACGAGCTTACCATCCTGAACGGTGATTTTGGTTCCGTTTTGCGGAACAACGATTTTGTCGTAAGCCATGAATTTGTGTCCTCCTGAGATTTTTTGGAATTGTTTGGCTGTACTTTGTTGGCAATATTAACGTGGCAGGTTTGCCAGATGCTCCCGAATGGATTTGTCGGTGATGGGGGCGATGACCCCGTTTTGGTCGGTGCGGGTGGCGAGCCACAGATTGAGCCGCGCCGCGTCTTCCGGTGTGGTCAGCGTGCCCGCCTCAAATCGCTGGCGGAAATGGTCTACCAACGGGAAGGTGGTTTTGCTGATGTTGCGAATTTCGGCTTGCATGGGGGTGTCGGTTGCGCCGGGGCTCATGCCGCAGACCACAATATCGGTCTCGGAGACTTCCTGCGCCAAAATGGTGGTGAACCGGTCGAGCGCGGCTTTGCTGGCGCAATACGCGCTCCAGCCCACAATGTCGCTGTATGCCGCGCCGGAAGTCACATTGATGATGTGTCCGTCTCCCCGGTCGAGCATATGGGGCAGGACGGCGCGGGCGCACAAAAACGGTCCGATGAGGTTGGTGTGGATGAGTTGTTGCCACGCGATGGGGTCAACTTCCCACGCCCTGCCAATCGGTTGGATGACGGCGGCATTGTTGACCAGAATGTCGATATGGCGGAACGCGCGCAGGGTCAAAATGACCAGATGGTCAATATTGGCGAGATTGGTCACATCGGTGGGGATGGCGAGCGCCTGCCCGCCCGCCGCTTTGATTTCGGCGGCAACGGCGTTGATGTCGGCGGCGGTGCGGCTGGCAAGTACCACCGACGCGCCCGCTTGGGCGAAGAGTTTCGCGGTGGCTTTGCCAATGCCTTTCCCCGCGCCGGTGATGATGGCAACTTTGTCTTTTAAAAGGGTTTCAAGTGCGGACATGGGTCAAACAGGTTCCTTCCATACGTGCATCGCGGCAGAGGGGCGCGCCGCGCATAATTTTGAATTTCAAAAACAGTCTCATCGTTGCAAAACTGTAACCAACAATAGATTACGATTCAGCCAAAGCATTGTACTTCAATTTTACGGATTTTAACAAAAGTTCCACCAATAATTTTGAGGGTGCGGACAGCGGTTGCCGTTTGCGGCGGGCGATATTATAGGTGCGGCGAATGTCCGCGCCGACCAGCGGCACGGCTTTGAGAAACCCCTGCGCCAATTCGCGCTGCACGGCGATGCCCTGAATCAGCGCGATACCCAACTCCGCTTCCACGCTCCGTTTGATGGCTTCGGTTTCGCCCAGCATGATGACCTTTGACCCGGCGAGATGGTTTTCGCCCAGCAGCGTTTCTACCGAGGCGTGCAGCGCCGAGCCTCGCTCGCGGGTGAGCAGGGTGCGTTTGCGCACATCCGCCAGCGTCACGGACTGCCGCCCCACCCATTCGTCGTTGACGGAGACGATGACCACCAATTTGTCGTTCATAAAAGCGGAGATGGCCAGTTTCGGGTGCTGGGCGGGCGACCCCACCAGCGCCAATTCCACCTGCCCCTCGGCGGTGGCGACGAGCAAATCGGCGGTGTTGCCCGCTCGCACGCGGATGTCAATATCCGGCTGGATGCGGTGCAACTCGTGCAGGATGTCGGGCAGCAGATAAATCGCCAGCGTGTGCCCCACGCCGACCGCCAGCGTGCGCCGCGCTTTACCGGCAACCTCGCGGGTGCGCTGTTTCGCTTCGGCGCAGATGGTCAAAATCCGCTCACCGTATGCCAGCAGCGTTTTCCCGGCGGCAGTCAGTTTCAGATGGCGCGGGTGGCGCTCAATCAGCGTGACGCCCAGCGACTTTTCCAGCGTGGCGAGCTGCTGACTCACCGTGGGTTGGGTCAGATTCAGCCGCGCCGCCGCTCTGGTGAAATTCCCTTCCTGCGCAATCGCCACAAATGTTTTCAGTTTCGTAGTATCTAAAGGTTCCATCATAATTGATTTTACCATAAGGATTTCCTATCGCCAAGATAGATAATATCAGTTTGAATTATAGCCCTTTGGATGGTATACTGGGGGCGTTGAGGGATGACATCCCCAAGTTGGATACGCAGCAGTCGGAGTGAGACTGAACAGGCTGGATGAATGAAACGATGGTTTAGGCAAACAGCATGGATGGGCGTGGGAATATTGATGGCGATTGTGCCGGTGGCGTGTGGCGCACCGACCTCCGCACCGCCCACCGCCGTGGCGATTGCCGGTTCTCCCATTCCGCGCCGAACGTCCGCCCTGCCGACACCCGTTTCGCGCGGCACGCCACTGCCGCCGCCGGCAACGTTCACCCCCGTTTTGCTGCCGACCGCGACCACAACACCGACTATCACCCACACCCCGACGCCCGCGTCGGGGAATGCCCCGGCGGCGTTTGTGATGCCCGGCGCGGCAACCGACACCCCCGCGCCGACCGCCCCGTCTGCCGAGCCGGATGCGGGGGAAACGGTGGCGCGTTTTGCCGCCGATACGCTGGGAATCACGGTGACGGTGGTTTCGGTGGGCGAAGTTGACTTGCCGCCGCAGGTGC
>CAZMXX010000015.1:0-20477 GCA_964570315.1 uncultured Anaerolineaceae bacterium
GGGATAGAATTCGCCGTGGGTCACAGTAATGCCACTTATGAACAGGTTATCGCCACCGCAGATTATGGGTTACGGCAGGCAACACACACCTTTAACGGCATGTTGGGGCTGCACCATCGCCAACCGGGAACGGTGGGAGCGGTTCTCACCGATGACCGCATTTACGCGCAGATTATCGCCGATGGCATTCATCTGCATCCGGCTATTGTAAAACTCATTATCAATGCCAAAACACCTGCTCGCACAATTTTAATCACCGATGCCATTCGGGCAGCAGGTTATCCTGACGGAGAATACGACTTGGGCGGAGAAACTATCACCGTAAAAGCGGGGGTCGCCCGTAATGCAGTAGGCAGTTTAGCCGGTAGCACTTTAACCATGGACGCCGCCATCCGCAATATTATCGCATTTACCGGCATGGATTTTTCAAAAGTTTTACCAATGGCAACCGCAGTCCCCGCCGAAGCAATGCACTTAATCGGGAAAAAAGGCGCTTTGCAGCCTGGTGCAGACGCCGATGTTGTTTTGCTTGATGAAACATTCCACGTTCGTTTGACGATGGTAGCCGGTCAAACCGTTTATCAAGATGCCGGATAATATCGAAGAAAAATGAACATCAGCTTATAAACTCACAGCCACTATATGATTTCGAACTTTCTAATGCGAGGTGATAATGAAACTCGGTTTGCCAATTGCGCTTGGTATTGACATTGGCGGTACAGGGGTCAAATTGGGACTTGTCAATACGGCGGGAGAAGTATTTGGGTTTCGTTCCTTTCCCACTAAAGCAACCGGCGCTACCCCCGACATTTTTCTAACCCGGCTTCAGGCTCAAATTGCGCCATTGCTGGCAGACAAACAATATCCTGCCATCGGTATTGGTGTATCTGTGCATGGTTTTGTTGACGACGCTCGCCGGGGACCAATTGCTTGCGAAAGCACACCGGTTCTGCGTGGATTAGACATCGTCGGCTGGCTAGAAACGACGTTTAATCTACCGGTAGTTCTTAATAATGATTTAATTGCTCACACTATGGCTGAGTATCATTTTGGTGTTGGGCGTGGTGTACATCGTTTTATGGTTATGGCTATTGGCACCGGATTAGGGGCAGGGGTGATGATTGATGGTCAACCGCTCCGTTTAATAGGGGGCACCACCGGCGATACAGGACGTGTGGTAATTCAACCGGGAGGTCCCAAATGTGCCTATGGCGTAGCAGGCTCCGCGGAAGCACTATGCGGCGTTGCCGCCATTGAGCGTTTGGCACAGGAAAAATATGGTCATCCGCTTGCCGCCCGAGTGATTATAGATGCTGCTCACAAAGGAGACGATGCCATTGCTTTAGCCATTATGCAAGAAATCGGTGAAAATTTGGGGTTAACACTTGCCAACCTCAGTGTCATCTTCTTCCCCGATAAAATTGCCCTTACCGGCGGTACTACCGCTGCCGGGCACATTCTACTTGATGCGTGTCAAAAAAAATTCAATGAAACAATAGGAAACTACCATCACCTTATGGATCATCTTTTGGGAGATGTCTATAACGATGTCCGGATTGTATTCGGAGAAGTGGGACATCGAGGTGGCGTACTTGGTGCAGTGGTAGAGTTGTTTAACTCTAATTTTGAAAAATGAAAGGTTCCTACAATGAACTCTCTGACAATCGGTAAATTACGTGGGTTACAGCAATGTTCCACCCCCCACGGTGTCATCGCGCTGCTTGCCGTTGACCATCGAAATAATTTGCGAAAAACCTTACATCCCGAAAAACCGGAATCGACAACCGCAGATGATATGGTTGCGTTCAAAACAAAGGTGGTGAAATATATCGCACCCGCCGCCAGCGCCGTTTTACTTGACCCGGAAGTGGGAGGCGCACAATGCATCGCAACCGGAGCGCTCCCCGGTTCAACAGGGTTAGTTATGGCGATAGAAGCTACCGGATACACCGGTGACCCCACTGCCCGCCGGAGCGGCATCCTTCCGGGTTGGAGTGTAGCCAAAGCAAAACGCATGGGCGCCGGTGCAATCAAATTGCTGGTGTATTATCATCCTGATGCGCCGGTAGCCGCCGATATAGAAGCATTGGTGCAGCAGGTGGCAACTGATTGCTCACGTGCCGATATACCCTTGTTTCTTGAACCACTTTCGTACACCCTCAATCCGGACGGGCAACCGCCAAAAGCCGATGATAAGAAGCGCATTGTTATTGAAACTGCTCGACGCTTAACGCCACTGGGGGTGGATGTACTCAAAGCGGAATTTCCATTGGACATTGGGGCGTATCCTGATACTTCATTGTGGGCTGACGCCTGCGCCGAATTGTCACAAGCCAGCGCGGTTCCATGGATATTGCTTTCCGCCGCTGTTGATTTCGAGACCTATCTCAAACAAGTGACGGTGGCTTGCCAGCAAGGCGCTTCCGGAGTGGCAGTTGGAAGAGCTGTATGGAAGGAAGCTGTAACATTGAAGGCATCGGCACAAGAACGGTTTTTGTACCGGACAGCCCATACTCGTATGAACCGCCTTGCGAATGTGTGCAACGCTTTGGCTTCGCCGTGGACGAATTTCTATACCGCTCCTACAGTTGACGAAACATGGTATCAAAGTTATGTTGCGTGAAATATATCAATCACCGCTGGATAAAATTCTATTGGCTCAAAAACAAAATCGGCACGCGGGATTAGTCTCAATTTGTTCCGCACACCCCATAGTTTTGGAAATGATTTTGCAATACACCCCACCTGATAAACCGATGTTAATTGAATCCACCTGTAATCAGGTCAATCAATTCGGTGGGTACACCGGTATGACACCGGCAAAATTTACCCGTTTTATACACAGACTGGCTGCACAAGCTCAATTTCCCTTCAAACAGATACTATTGGGCGGCGATCATCTTGGACCCAACGTTTGGAAAAACGAACCTACCGACATCGCAATGCCAAAAGCAATGCAACTGGTGCAAGATTATGTCTGCGCCGGATACAGCAAAATTCACCTCGACACCAGTATGAAATTGGCAGATGATGACCCATCTCGCCCGCTGCCGCCGGAAATTGTCGCGCGCCGTGCCGCCCAATTGGCTCAAGTTGCTGAAAATGCAACGTCTCATCCGGAGCGTTTGCGGTATGTCATCGGCACAGAAGTACCCATTCCGGGAGGGGCAACCACCCACGAAAATAGCGTCCCCGTTACGAAAGTTCATGATGTCGCCGAAACCATCGCTATTCATCACGCCGCTTTTCGCCGTTTAGGGCTGGATGCCGCGTGGGAGCGAGTTATTGCCGTAGTTGTACAACCCGGTGTTGAATTTGGCGATGATTTTGTTTTCGATTATGACCCCTCCAAAACCCAACCGCTGGCTCATTTTATTGATAGCGAGTCAATGGTTTATGAAGCTCATTCAACAGATTACCAACAGCGCAACTTATTGCGTCAAATGGTACGTGACCATTTCGCCATTTTGAAAGTGGGTCCGGCACTAACATTTGCCTACCGCGAAGGAATTTTTGCGTTAGCGATGATGGAAAATGAACTCATCCCAACCGCAAAACGCTCCAATCTACTGTCTATTTTAGATGAAATTATGCTGGCACACCCTGATTATTGGGAAAGATATTACACCGGCGAACAATCCGCCCAACAGCTTGCACGCCGTTACAGTTATAGCGACCGCATCCGCTATTATTGGCAATTCCCGCAAGTACAATCAGCGGTGCAAAAACTTTTTCACAACCTGACAAGCACGTTCCTGCCGGATTCGCTGCTCAGCCAGTATATGCCGCGACAGTATACAGATGTCCGTGCCGGCGAGTTAAAAAAATCACCGCTAACATTATTGCAAAACAAAATTATTAAAATACTAGATGATTATTTCTTCGCCACACATACTTACCCTCAAAACCGAAACACGACTTAAGAAAGTATTTTAGATTTGGTAAAATGGGTCAGGGCTGTTGCCCTGATATCAGAATTGAACTTTATTGACAAAATTTAAGCGAACGTTGAGTTAATACTCGATATTTCATTTCCCCAAACCCTGTCCGGTTTTTGTGACGGGGTTTTTTGTTGTGCAAGAATCGCAATCGGTGTTTAGTTTTGGGAAAGACGGACAATTTTTCCCAACGGGATTTTAGTGGTATTATTCAGCCATCAGCAGTGCCAATTGAATCAAGGAGATGCCCTATGCCAATGATTGACCTTTCGGCGACAATTGCCCCCAGTCCGGAGAATGCCCCACCCTTTTTAAAAGTTGACCTCACCTACAGCAACCACGCCGACGGCGCGGCGCAAGCGCAAGCCATCCTCAAAACCCCGCCGAGCCTTTTCCGCAATGGCGAAGGCTGGGCAACCGAAACCTTCACCCGCTTCGGCACACACGATTCCACCCACGTGGACGCCCCCTGGCACTATAACAGCCAAATTCAGGGCAAGCCCGCTCAAACCATTGACGAACTGCCGCTGGAGTGGTTTTTCGGCGATGGCGTGGTACTCGATATGACTGCCAAAGCGGATGGCGACCCGATGACGGTGGAAGAAACGCAAGCTGAGCTGGCGCGCATCGGGTACACACTGAAGCCGCTGGATATTGTGCTGGTGCGCACCGGGCGCGACCAATTCTACGATGCCCCCGATTACCTGTTTCGCGGCTGTGGGGTCACGGCGGAAGCCACCAAATGGCTCTACGAGCAGGGCGTGCGGGTGATGGGCATTGATGCCTGGGGCTGGGATGCGCCGCTCAATTTTCAGGCGCAACAGGCGCTCACGGCGCAGAAACCGGGCATTCTCTGGGCGGCACATCAGGTTGATTTGCCCTATGCCCAAATCGAACGGCTGGTGAATTTGGACAAACTGCCCCCCTTCGGATTCAAAATCGCCTGCTTCCCGCTGAAAATCAAAGGTGGCAGTGCCGGACCCGCGCGGGTAGTGGCGATTATCGGAGATTAATGGTCGGTTATTCGTCCATTCATCGAATCGTATTGCGTGAAACGTATTGCGTAAGTTTTGTAACTTTGAAACTTGAAACTTTGAACCTGAAACCCTGAACGAGGAACAATCTTATGTCCGGTTTTAAAACACTCGCAGAAATTGAAGCGCTGGAACAAACGCCATTGGCGGAACGAAACTACCCCGCCACCACGTATGAAATGATGCAACAGGGCGCGGCAATCAATCCCAACAGTACTGCGCTGCATTTCTTTTTGCAGGGCACGGCATATGACAAGCCAACCGGCTACACTTATCATCAATTGATGACCGCCATCACCCAGACCGCCAATATGCTGCACGATTTGGGCATCGGCAAAGATGATGTGGTCTCAATGGTGCTGCCCAGTCTGCCGCAGGCGCATTTCACCATTTGGGGCGGCGAAGCGGCGGGCATCGTCAACCCCATTAACCCGCTGTTGGAAGCTCAACAAATAGCGGATATCATGAACGCCGCCGAAACGAAAGTGCTGGTGACGCTCGGCGCGTTTCCCGGCGTGGACATTTGGCAAAAAATAGCATCCATCGCCGACCAAATACCGACGCTGGAAACGATTTTGCAGGTTCACATGGAAAATTTCCTGCCGGCAATCAAAAAAATTGCGGTGAAATTCATGGCGCGCAAAATCGAAACCCCCACCGTCCGCGCTAAAATCCTCGATTTCGACAAAACGATGGCAAAGTACCCCGGCGACGCGCTCACCGGCGGACGGGTCATCCAACCCGACGACACCGCTTCCTATTTCCACACCGGCGGCACCACCGGCACTCCGAAACTCGCCACGCATACCCACCGCAATGAAGTCGCCGACACCTTCTTCGGGCTGGCAACCCTGCCCGTCACCCGCGACACCGTGATGTTCTGCGGATTGCCCCTCTTCCACGTGAACGGGGTCATCGTCACCGGCGCCATCCCGTTCAGTCAGGGGGCAACGGTGGTACTCGGCTCCCCCGCAGGCTATCGCGGCGAAGGCGTTATCCCCAACTTCTGGAAAATTGTGGAACACTACCGCGTCAATTATTTCAGCGGCGTGCCGACGGTGTACAGCGCCCTGCTGAATGTTCCGGTGGGCGATGCCGACATCAGCTCGCTGAAATTTGCCATCTGTGGCGCGGCGCCGATGCCGGTGGAAGTCTTCAAAGCGTTTGAAGAACGCACCGGCTTGCGCATTCTGGAAGGGTACGGGCTTACCGAAGGGACGTGCATCAGCGCGGTCAATCCGGCATACGGCGAGCGGCGGGTCGGCTCCATCGGGTTCCGTTTGCCGTATCAGGAAATGAAAATCGTCAGCTTGGATGCGGCGGGCAATTACCAACGCGATTGCGCACCCGATGAAATCGGCGTGGTGGCAATTCGCGGCGCAAATGTTTTTCCGGGCTATAAAAACGAACGGGACAACGAGGGTATTTGGATTGACTGCGGCGACGGCGGCGAGCCGTGGCTCAACACGGGCGATTTGGGCAGAATGGATGCCGACGGCTATTTCTGGCTCACCGGACGGCGCAAAGAACTCATCATTCGCGGCGGACACAATATCGACCCGAAATTGATTGAAGAACCGCTGCACCGTCATCCCGTGGTGGCGCTGGCGGCAGCCGTCGGGCGACCCGACGCGCACGCCGGAGAACTACCGGTGGCATACGTGCAACTTATTGAAGGGCAAACAGTGACTGAAGACGAATTGCTGGCATACGCCAAAGAAAATATCGGCGAGCGCGCCGCCGTGCCCAAAGCCATCCACATTATCGAGGCGATGCCGCAAACGGCAGTGGGAAAAATCTTCAAGCCCGATTTGGCGCGTCGTGAAGTGGCAGACGTGTACCGGCAGGCAGTGAGCGCAATTGACGGCGTGGCATCGGTCACCGTGGAAGTCACCCCGGACAAGATTCACGGCACGCTGGCACACGTCACCGTGCAACCGGCGGCGGAGGCAAACCTTGACGCACTCAAAGCGGAAATCGAACGGGTGTTGGGGCAATATACCATTCGGTATGAGGTGGTGATGCCGTAGGATAAAGGCGAAAACAATGCGCTACGATTACGATTTGATTATTGTGGGCGGCGGTCCGGCGGGCGCGACGATGGCACTGTCTGCGGCACGGCAAAATCTGCGCGTGCTGCTGGTGGATAAAGCCACCTTCCCCCGCGACAAAATCTGCGGCGATGCCATCCCCCCGCGTTGCCGCCCTATTTTGGATGAATACAATCTGACCGCCGCCGTGGCGCGCGTTTCTCACGCCCGGGTCACGGGCGAGCGGGTGTTCGCCGCCGGTGAAAGTTTACACGTCGGCTTCGGCGATGAAGCGCAAATCATTTGCCCGCGCCTTCATTTCGATAACGTGCTGTTTCAGGCGGCAAAAACGCAGGTGGACACCCGCGAAGGCTGTATCGTATCAGACCTGTTGCGCGAAGATGGACGGGTGTGTGGCATTCGGGCGCAAATGCGCCGGGGCGCGCCGCTGGACATCACCGCCAAAGTTGTTGCGGGAGCAGACGGGTTCAACTCAATTGTCAAACGGCGAATGGGCTTGTACCACTATCAGCGTCCGCACTGGGCGGTTGCCACCCGCGCCTATTACCGCGACGTGCCGGTCTCGTCGGCTGAATTTGAAATCCACTATTTTGATGAATTGTGGCCCGGCTATCTGTGGATTTTCCCGGTGGGTGACGGACGGGTGAATGTGGGCGTGGGGCTGTTCCCCACCGACCGCACGCAGGCTCGCATTTCATTGCGCGATTTACACCTGACGCTCATCCATCATCCCTCGCTCAACGGGCGATTTGCGCGGGCAAAAATGGAAGGGGGATTGCGCGGCTGGAATCTGCCGCTGGCTTCCATCCGCCGCCCACTGCACGGCGACGGCTTCATTCTCGCCGGGGATGCCGCCGGATTGGTGGATCCATTGTGGGGACACGGCATCGACAACGCCATGATTTCGGGGCAGATTGCCGGCAAAGTGCTGGCGCAAGTATGCCGGGGCGATGATTTTAGCGCGGCGGCATTGCAACCCTACGCCGATGCCGTTTGGCAGGAATTGGGTCCCTATTTCAAATTCGCCCGCCGTTTCCGGGAGCAATGGCAAAACCCACCGGCACGCTGGCAATCCATGAGCCGTCTGGAATTGCTCAACAAATTCTACTTCCGCAATCGCGGCGAACTGCATCGCCGGTGACCGCCGCAATTTAGAATTTTGTATCGTTTCTGGTATATTGTCACCACTGTATCGACAAAATATATGATTTGAGAAAAAATTTAAGGGGAACAGACAATCACAATGGACGATCTTTTTAATGCAATGCTATCCGGAAACGACAAAAAAGAAGCGGGCAGCGGTGACGATGCGCCTGACTTGGGCGGCATGTTGCAAAACCTGATGGGCGGCGATGCAGAAGGCGGAGTCGCCGGGCTGTTGGGCGGCTTGATGGACGGCGGTGACGGCGAAAATCCAATTGCGGACACCGTCACCAATCTGCTCGCCGACAGGCTCGGCTTGTCTCCCGACATTGCCCGCACGGTGGTATCATTCGTGCTGGAAAAAGTAACGGGTGGCAACGCCTCCGACACAAAAGGGCTTGATTTGCAAAACCTGATGGGCAATCTGGATGTAAGTTCACTTCAGCAAAGCGGGCTTTCCCAAGAGTTGGCGGATAAAACCGGCTTAGACCCGGAAACTGCCGCGGACAGCCTGCAAAAAGTGATGCAACTCTTCGGCGGCGGTGAGGGGCAAGGTGGCGGCAGCGCCGGTTTCGGCGGTCTCGGCGATTTGTTCGGCGGATAATCCCACTACTTTCAACCCTATTCCCGGGGATGGCAATAAATCCCCGGTTCGGCGGTCATCACCGATATTGCCAATTCTGCATCGAACAATCCCCGCCGGATGATTTCCGCCCACAATGCCGCGCCACCATCCGCTTCGGTGGGCAACACATAGCTTTCGGGGCGTTCGGTGGTGAAAATGTAGATGGAATCCGGTTCCGGGAAATCGCCCGTTTCAAAACACACCCGAATTATCGTCTCCCAGCGAATGCACCGCATCCACGCCTCACCCCCCGGCGGGCGAACATCCAGCACAATCGCGTCGGCATCATAGGTGATGCGATACCACGCGCTAATTTCCACGGCTATTTCTCCTTGTATCAAAAACCCCTTCACCATTTTGGCTGAAGGAGTTTACTTTTTTACGATGACCGACAGGCGGCAACAAAAGCGTCAAAGACCGCCCGCGCCGCCGAGATGCTGTCCACCAATTCCTCCGGATGCCACTGCACCCCCACGTAAAACGGATGCCCCGGCAGTTCCACCGCTTCCACCACCCCATCCGACGACCAGCCGACAATTTCCAGCGGTTGCGGTGCGGTTTTCACCGCTTGATGGTGCATGCTGTTCACCGGCAGGCGCGTCGTTTCCAAAACACGGCTCAGGGTGCTGGCGGGAGATAAAGTCACATCGTGAATCAAATCGGTCATGGCGTGACTCCCTTCGGCAACGTACACGTAATGGTGCAGGGTTGCTTCCGGCATTTGTGTGGGCAAATCCTGCACCAGCGAGCCGCCCATCGCCACCGACATCACCTGCACCCCCCGACAAATTGCCAACAGCGGCTTGCCGTCATCCGCCGCCCACCGGCAGAGGGCAATCTCGGCGTCATCTCTGTCGCGCTGAACATCCGCCTCTTTGCCGTAAACCTCCGCCCCATATATTTCCGGCGCAATATCGCCGCCACCGGTCAGCAATATGCCATCCGACAGCGCATACAATCGCCGCAATTCACTTTCGGGCAAATTGAGCGGGATGATGAACGGCGTGCCGCCCGCCACGATGACGGCATGGAGATATGCGTCTCCCTGTGCCTGCATAGGCGTATTCAAATACGAGCGGCTTTGGTCGTGCCGCGCCAAAATACCAATGAGTGGGGGACGTGTATTTTGTGTCATAGCGGATTATTGCACTTTCTGTAATTCTGTTTCAATGATTTGCTGAAAAACTTCAAACGGCTGTGCGCCCGAGACATACACCCCGTTCACCAAAAACGCCGGTGTACCGCGAATGCCCAACGATTGAATGGCGAGCGCTTCATTGCTGAGAATCGTCCGGTATTTCCCCGATGTCAAACATTCGCTGAAGACGGTTTCATCCATACCGAGATTCACCGCCATCGCCGTGAGCGAGGCTTCATCAAGTTTTGTGCGCCGCGCAGACTGGTCGGCGAAAATCAGGTCATGCATGCCCCAAAATGTATCCTGCTCTTCCGCACATTCCGTCGCCTCTGCGGCGTACCGGGATTCAAGCCCCAAAATAGCGTAATTTTTATAGACGAACCGTACTTTTCCGGTACTGACATATTGTTCCCGAATTCGACTCAACGAGTCGATGGCAAATTGCCCGCAGTACGGTCATTTGAAGTCGCTGAACTCGACAATCGTCACCGGCGCATCGAGGTCGCCCTGACTGTGGCGCGCATCTGCCAACACCAAATCCATGATGTCCCCCTGCCCCGCCGATGTGGGCGTTGCCTGCGCATTCGCCACCGCCGTTGCATCGGGCGTGGCAGTCACCACCACCACCGCATCGGGGACGATTGCCGGTCTGCCCAGAAACCCGATGGCAATGCCCGCCAAAAATGTTACGACCGCAACCACCACTGCCATCCATGCCTTCCCCGATGTGGGAGGCGCGATGGGGACAGGTGGCTCAACCTGCAATTGTGGTTCTTCCATGTGTTCATCCTTTTGATAAAATTTGAAGCTGTATTATACCGAAATGCCGCCCATCAGGAAAAATTTACAAGCGCTATTTTGACGCAGTGGCACAATTACGCTATATTTTCTCAAAGAATCTGTAAGTTTGTTCGAAAATCACCCGGACTGTACAGGTCCGGGTTGTTTTTTGCCAAGCGTTTACCAAAAACCCCTATTAAAAAGGAAAAGGATTATGAGCGAAAATTTAACAATCGCTGACAATATGGTTGTCAGTTTGGATTACACACTAACGTTGGATGATGGCACGGAAATTGATTCCTCGCGCGGGCAAGAGCCGCTGGTGTACCTGCAAGGGCACGGGCAAATCATTCCCGGGCTGGAAAAAGAATTGTACGGCATGAGCGTCGGAGACGGCAAGAAAGTGGCAGTCGTGCCCGCCGAAGGATACGGCGATGTTGACCCGAACGCGGTACAATTGGTGGACAACGACGTTTTCCCGCCGGATATGGAACTCCAACCGGGGATGCGCCTGCGCATGGCAACGCCGGAAGGTCATCCGCTGGAAGCCGCCGTGGTGGAACTCAAAGAAGACGGCGTTCTGCTGGACTTCAACCACCCGCTGGCGGGCGAAACGCTGCATTTTGAGGTGTCGATTGCCGATTTGCGCCCCGCCACCGACGAAGAACTGCAACACGGGCATGCCCACGGACCGCACGGTCACGGTCATTAAAAAAACACCGGCGCGCGCCGGTGTGGTGTACTTCAACCCCGATGGTTGTCCATCGGGGTTTTTTTATTGGATGCGTCGCGCCACAAATTTCCCCCGTCCGGGTTGCCCCAAAAACGCCCCGTCTTCCACCAGTATTTCCCCCCGGCTGAGGGTCATCACCGGATACCCGCGCACGGTCATGCCATCATACAACGTCCAGCCCACCGCCTCATGCAACGTTTCCGGCGAAATGGTGACCGTTTTTTCGGGGTCGAAAATCACGAGGTCGGCATCATACCCCACCGCGATGTGCCCTTTGCGCGTAAAACCGAGCATCCGGGCGGGAGTGGTGCATGCCACATCCACCCAACGGTTTTCCGAAAAATGTCCCGCCCGCACCCCGAAGGTGTACAGCAGCGGGAAACGCGCCTCGATGCCCGGCACGCCGCCGGGAATCTTGCTGAAATCGTCCAGCCCGGTCGCTTTTTCCGCCGGGGTGAACGGGCAATGGTCGGTGGTGACCAATTGCAGATGGTCATCCGCCAAAGCGTGCCACATATTTTGCTGTTCGGGACGGGGGCGAAGGGGTGGCGCGCACACGGGCAGCGCCCCCGCCACGCCGGGACGGTCGTACACGGAATCATCCACCAGCAGATATTGCGGGCAGGTTTCGCCGGTGACGGGCAACCCGCGCCGCCGCGCATCGGCGATGCGCTCCACCACCGATTGACAACCCACATGGAAAATATGCAGCGGCACGCCCACAAATTCCGCCAAATCAATCACCCGTCCGGCGGCTTCCCCTTCGGTCAGTTCGGGGCGGCTGCGCGGATGCCAGTGCGGGGCGGTGTTCCCCCGCGCCAAATTCTGCCGCATCAACGCGGTGATGACATCCCAGTTTTCGGCATGCACCACCGGCAATCCCCCCACCCGCCGAATCGCTTGCAGGGCTTGCAACAGTTCGCCATCGTGCAGCCGCAATCCGTATGCCATATAAATTTTGAAACTGGGGCATCCGGCATCAACCACCGTCGCCAACTGGTCTAATTTGGCAATATCGGTGGGACCGAGGGTCATATGCAAGCCGTAATCAATGGTCGCGCGGGCATCCGCCAGCGCACGCCGCGCCGCCAGCGCATCGAGCATTGTTTCAGCCGGTTGCGTTTCCACAAAATCCACAATGGCGGTCGTGCCGCCGAAGGCTGCCGCGCGCGTGCCGGTGAAAAAATCATCGGTGGACACAAACTTGCCGATGGGCATTCCCAGATGGACGTGAATGTCAATCGCGCCGGGGGTGACGAGTTTTCCGGCGGCATCCACTTCGCGCCTGCCGGAAAGCTCCGTGCCGATGGCGGCAATCCGCTCGCCGGAAATCCCGATGTCGGCATGGTAGCTGTGTTCGGCGGTGACAATTTTCCCGTTTTTGATGACCAAATCGAACATGATGTTACGCCTGCGGCAGGGTGAACCAGAATCTACTGCCCTGCCCCATCACACTTTCAACGCCAACTTCGCCGTGCAATTTGCTGATGATGCGATGCACGATGGACAATCCCAACCCGTGCCCCTCGGCGCGAATTTGGCTCAACCGGGTGAAGGGGATGAACAATTTTCCCTGCTGGGCGTCCGTCAGCCCCGCGCCATTATCCTGCACCCAGAAGCACACGCGCCCGTTTTCCGGGTCATCCGCGCCAATGGTGAGTTTGGGCGGCGAGCCGCCGTATTTCATGGCGTTATCCAAATAGTTGACCCACACCTCTTCCAGCCACGGGGCGTACCCCATCGCAGTGGGCATATTCGGGTTGATGGTGATGTCTGCGCCCGTTTCGTCCACCACAATTTCAAGCCGGTTGACGGCATCATTGATGATGGCGCGCATCAAAAGGGGTTCGGGCGAGACATCCATCTGCCGCACCCCCGCCAGCAACAGCAATTCTTCGATGATATTTGTCATTTTTTTGCCGGAACGTAAAATTGCGTCCAAATTCTCCCGCATCTCTTCGGGAGTGATGGAATCGAGGTAATCGCTCATCACATCGGCATACCCGATGAGCGTGGCGAGAGGACCTTTCAGGTCATGCGCCACCATATGCGCGAATGCGTCCAATTCTTCGTTGCGTTCCTGCAATTCCTGCGCGCGCTGGCGAAGCGCCATCACCATGCGGGCGTTGTCAATCGCAATTGCCGCCGGCGCCGCCAACGCCTCAATCAGCGTCAAATCATTTTGGTCGAAAGTGCCTTCGATTTTATTGACGATTTCCAGCACCCCCAACAGCCCGTCACGCCCATGCAGGGGCACACCGATGAGGCAAGTGGTGCGAAAGCCCGTCTGCTGGTCAATTTGCAGCGAGAAGCGGGGGTCGGTGTCAACATGGGTGACGATGGTTCCCTGCTCAAATTGCGCCACCCAGCCCGCCACCCCTTCGCCGGGGCGCAAACGCAGGTTGAGGGGGGAATAGTGTTCGCCTTCATTGTATACCACTTGGCACACCAGCCAGCCGGGTTGAGCATCATCCCACAGCCAGATGGAACTGCCGCGCGCGCCGACGAGTCGGGTTGCCATTTGCAGCAATGAACGCGCCAGCTCTTTTAAATCGAGGGTGGTGGTGAACGCCTGCCCCGCTTCGTTGAGCAGTGCCAGATTTTCATTGCGGCGTTCCAACGCTTCGAGGGCTTGTTGTTTCTCTTTGAGGATGCGCTGTTTCAGCAACACCTGCTCGATGACCGTGGGCAGCAAATCCAAAAAGCCGCCGTCCACATCTTTCACCAGATAATCGCTGGCGCCGAGTTTGAGCGCCTCCACGGCGATAATCTCGCTCCCCGTGCCGGTGACCATCACCGTGGGTGGCAGGGGTCCCTGACGAGCGAGTTGGCGCAGCACATCCAATCCATCATAATGGGGCATATGCTGGTCAATTGCCAAAACATCATACTGATTGCGCTGATACATTTCCAATCCGGCTTTCCCGTCATTGGCAAAATCAACAATGTATCCCGCGCGCTCCAACCGCGATTTCAGCAACTTTGCCAAATCCCGGTCATCTTCCATGCACAAAATGCGAATCGGTGTGCTTTCTTCCATACTTTTCTCACTCTCAATCACGGTCATCAATGGTGGACAACGGCAGCCGAATGGTAAATGTGCTCCCTTCCCCCACCGAACTCTCGACGGTGATTTTTCCATTATGCGCTTCGATAATGTAACGGGCAATTGCCAGACCCAAGCCCAACCCTTCCAGCCCGCGTTCCATTGTTTCATTCATTTGCGTGAAACTATCCCAAATGCTGTCCAATTTATCGGCGGGGATGCCCTGCCCGTTGTCTTCCACCGCCACGGCGATGGTATCCGCGTTCAGCGTGGTGCACAGGGTAACAGTTTCATGTTGCGCACTGAATTTTACCGCATTATCAATCAGATGCACAATTGCTTCCGATACACGTTCTTTGTCCAGCAAAACGGTCGGCAATTCCGGCGGGCGAATGTCGCGCAGCGTGATTTGTTTCGGGGTGGCTTTGAACTGCGCCAGCGCGAGGGCATCGTCCAGCACTTCGGCGAAAGGGGTTTTGCGGAAACGCATGGTTCCCTGCCGCGCGGAAAATGTGGCAAACGCCACCAATCCGTCAATTAATTTCTGCAACTGCCCCGATTGTTCCTCCAGCATGGCAACGATTTCCCGCTGTTCCGCGTTCAAATCCCCCCGTTTCGGGTTCTGCAATGTTTCCAACCCCTGCAAAATCACCGTGAGCGGGGTTTTCAATTCGTGGCTCACCACGTTCAAAAAACTGTACCGCAGTTTATCAAGGGCGGAACGCTGTTGGCGTTCGCGTTTGTATGCCGCGCTCAAATCTCTGGCATAAAGCGTCGCCTGCTCAATTTGCCGGTTGGCTTCATCGAACAAGCGCGCGTTTTCAATTGCCACTGCGGCGAACAGCGCCAGCGATTCCAGCAATTGCTGGTCGGTGCGGGAGAACTTTCCCCGTTTTTTGTTGATGACTTCCACCACGCCGATGAGTTGATTGCGGGCGCACAGCGGCACACACAACACCGATTGGGTGCGCGTGTCCGTATTTTCATCCAGCCCTTTGTAAAAACGGGGGTCTTGCGAGACATCCGGCACTAACAGCGGCTCATTGTGTTGCGCCACCCAGCCCACAATCCCCTGCCCCATCGGCAGCCGCAAGCCCACCAACCCCTCGGACGACGGACCGGCGACGGCGGCGAATTCCAGCTCTTCCCGTACCGGATCCAGCAATAGAAGGGCGGCGGCTTCGGTATTCAGGCGCGAGGTCACTTCGCCCATAATGTGGCTCAAAATATGATTCAAGTCGAGGCTAGAAACCACCACTTGCGCGGCTTCCGCCACCGACCGGACTTCTTCGATTTGCCGCTGGGATTTTGCGAAAATCCACGCATTCCGCAAGCCGGTGCTGATTTGCTGGGCGATTGCGTCCAAAAATGCAATATCGTCAGCAGAGGTCTCCCGCACGGTGGTATCCGCCAGCATGATGATGCCGGATAGATTTTCGGGGACAGCAAAAGGGAAACAGACCAGCGAGCGAATGTCCATGCGGCGCAGATGGGGGAGGTCGGGACCGGCGGCGGCGTCCGTGTCGGTGATGGCTTCGGCGCGGCGGGTGGCAACAGCACGCCGAAAGATGGAGGCGCGATGCGCAAGGGGGGCAGTCAGAAAGATGGCATGTTGTTCAACGGAAAATCCCTGCCGCGCCAAAATAATGGGGGTGAATTCGCTATCGAAAATCATCACCATGCCCAGCGGAAGCGAGAGCATTTGCGTTGCCAATTGCAATGACACGCGCGCCACTTCTTTGGGTTGAAGGGATTTACTGATGGTTGCCGCGCCGGTGAGCAAAAGGCGCATCCGTTCCGGCAACGTATTCATATCATCCGTGTAATGTGTGGGTGCAGGCATAATTCACATATATGATACACTGTGAGAATTAGCGTTTGGCTATCTGCATTGTACCGCAATCCACCATTTGCCACAAACACATCCGATGAGGGCTAATCCGGTATCCGCCCGGTGAGCGCCAATGTTTTCAACCGTTCCCAACGGTACAACCGATGCCGCATCACAAAAAACACGCCCGCCACCAAACCGCCGAGTTCCCAGCCCCACAGTTCCCGGCGGCGGGTGAAAGCGCGCCAGTATGCCCGTTTGATGTCCGTTTGCTCGCTGCCCGCCTTTCCCCACGTTTGAAAGCGCCATCCGTTCAGGGGCCAATACCATGTTTGATGGAAAGTCCACAATCTATCTAGCACAGCGTGCCCGTTGAATGCCAGCAGATAGACCCATCCGCGCGGTTTTTTCCACAGCGCCCACCCCAGCACCAGCGCATGGGCAATCAGCGTGTGAGCAAACAGTACCGCAGCTTTGTATTTTCGATAAAAATAGAGCGCCGCCAACGGTTTATCAATTAAATCGGGACCCATTGCCGCCAACGCAACCAAACGATAATCGGCATCTTCCAACGCGGGGAATCGCTGTTTCAGCGCGTCCCATGCAACCAGCGTATAAGTGATGTGACTTTGCGGGAGCATAATGTATTTTCCTGCATTCGATGTGATTTTTTAGCGGGTGACGGTGAATTTCGAGGGACCGGTTACGCGATATGAATGGCAATCAGCGAAATATTGTCTTTGCCGCCCGCATCATTGGCGGCGCGAACCAGTGTTTCCACCAGTTGCGCCGGCGATGGTCGGCGTTGGATTTCGGCGAGGATGCGGGCATCATCCACCATATTCCACAGCCCGTCACTGCACAGCAACAGCCAATTGCCGAGCGAAAGGGAGATGCCGGAAACAGCGGCTTCCACCGGCGAACCCTGCCCAACGGCTTTGGTGATGATGTGCGATAAACGGTTGTTTTTCCGCTCATCTTCGGAAATGATGCCCCCGGCAACCAGTTGTGCCACCCATGAATCATCATCGGTGAGCTGGGTGAGCGTATCCTCGGTTGCCAGATAGATGCGGGCATCACCGGCGTGGGCAATATACGCCACCGAGGCGCGCAACACCGCCACCACGATGGTTGCGCCCATCCGCCGCACCTGTGCCGCCTGCGTGGATGCCTGCCAGACCACCTCGTTGGCTTTTTCAATGGCGCGGGAAAGCAAAGCCTGCATCGCTTGCGGCTCGGCGGGGGTATCGGGGAGCGCCATCACCAGCGTTTTGCCCACCGACGTGGCGGCAAGCTCGCTGGCAACATCACCGGCTTCATGCCCGCCCATGCCATCGGCAACAATGAACACGCCGGATGCCTCATTGACCCAGATATAATCTTCGTTATGAGGGGCTACCTGCCCCACATCCGTTTTATGCGCTGAAAAGAATTTCACCGCATACCTCCCGTGAGTGCGTTTTAATCGGGCAGTGTGAACCAGAAAGTTGCGCCCTGCCCCGCCTCCGAATCCACGCCAATGGTGCCGCCGTGCGCCTCCACAATGCGGCGGGCAATTGCCAACCCCAACCCGACACTCTTTTCGCCGCCGGTCGGTTTGGCGGAAAGTTTCGCAAAATCTTTGAACAACTTCGGGCGGTCGGCGGCGGTGATGCCGGGACCTTCATCCGTCACAAAAAACCGCCACATCGAACCCGCTCGTTCCACCCCAACATTGACGGTACTGCCCGGCGGCGAGTATTTTATCGCGTTGGAAATGATGTTGTCAATCACCTGCCGCAGCCGCACGGGGTCGCCTTTGGCATACGCTTTCCCGACAGGTTGCAATGCCATGCGCGTACCTTTGGGGGTTGCCATCATTGCGTGGCGCTGAACAATTTGCGTCAGGAAAGGTTCCAGCGGGAATGTTTCAAATCGCAATTCCAACTTTCCCGATTCAATGCGCGTCACATCAAGCAAATCGTTCAATAGCGACAGCATATGAGTCGATTGTTTCCGAATATCGTCCAACAATGCCCGTCGTTCTTCACCGGAAAGAGAGATTTCCGAATCCTGCAACAAATCGGCAATCATGCGAATATTGCCGATGGGTCCGCGCAGGTCATGCGTAGCGATGCCCAAAAAGGTACTCTTCAGCTCATTAACGCGCACCAATTCGGCGTTTGTGCGTTCAATTTCTTCTTTTTGCGCCGCCAGCCGAGACACCAGCCGCCCTTTTTCCAGAATCACGGAAAGCTGCGCGGCAATCTGCCGGAAAATATCAACGTGAATATCGGTGTATGTGTGCGGTTCGGCGCTGGAGAAGAACATAAAGCCCACCGGCTCGCCGTTGTTCACCAGCGGACACGTCAGCGACGAGCGCATCCCTTCTTTGACGATGAGTCTGGTGGAAAGTGAGGTGGGTTTGGCTCGCAAATATGCCGGTAAATCGTCGATGATGCGGGGTTTACCCGTGAGGAGTATCTGATGCAGGCTGCTCCCCTTCAATTTGGCGGTGAAGTTCCGGTTCAAAAAGATGGGATATTCACTTTTTGCCCAATACGCGCGCACCGTTTCATGGTCGGCATCTATCAGCGAAAAACCGATGCGATTGTAGGGGATGACATCTTTAAAATGGACATACACCGTTTCCAGAATCTCTTCCAACAGCAAACCGGCGTTGATGTTGACGGCGATGTCATTCAGGCGCATACGTTCGCGCTCGCGGAATTGCAACGCTTCCGCCAGCGCCATCAGCGCATTTCGCAACCCGGCAAACGGCTCGACAGCTGTTTCGGACAACGAAATGTCATACTGCTGACCACGCATCTGTTCAATTGCGACAACCATCTCCGATATTAAAGCCTCGGTATGGGTTGGTGACTGCTGCATCCATTCCTCCGACCCCACGCGACAGTGTTGGGCGATGTTGACGTCGGGTAGTATACCCTTTTATTATAATATAGAAACTATCTCTTTGAAAAAACCCTATGCGTCACTTTGGGTTTTCTGTTTTGCCCACCACGCTTGCAGGGCGAACCACGGGGTTGCCGGTTGGTTGTCGGGCGGTTGATTCCCCCGCGCGCGCCCGACATTCCACGTGACCACCAATTCCTGCCGGGCGCGGGTAATGCCGACATACAACAGCCGCAATCGTTCTTTCACCAAATCGAGCCGCGCTTCATGGGTGGCATCCCCTTCAAAATAATCCTCGCCCCTTTCAATGGCGTTGAGCTGCGCCAGCACTTCCGCTTCCAGATTCAGGTCATCCCGAATGAAATATTTCTCCGAAAAATAACTGTCCTGCGGCTGCCCCGACGGGAAATTGTAATTGTTCACCCCCATCAGATACACCCGGTCCCATTCCAGCCCTTTGGCGCGGTGCATGGTGGCGATGGTCACTTTGCCGGGCGGCGGCTCGAAACCCAGGTCTTCATCCTCAAACCCGATGAATCTGCGCTGGTTTTTGGCAATCAGTTTCAATTCCTCCACAAATTGCGGCAAGCGCCACGCCGGATTTTCGCGGGCGAATTGGCGCAGTACCAGCGCGAATTTGTGGGTCAGCGCCAAATCGGCGGGCTGGTCAAAAACATCCTGCCCCAAACGGATGAGCAGTTGGTCAATGGGCAGGATGGCGGCGGCGTGCCACACCCGCACCAGTTCCCGAAACTCGGAGAGCAGGGCGTGCGCTTCCGCATCGGCGAGCATTTCTTCATTGTCATCGAGCCAATCTTCCCCCGTGCGCGGGCTGAGCAAGCGTTCCGTGTGCGGCAACCTGCGCAGCGCCGCTTCCACCCGTTCCAGCAACGGGCGCAGGTCATCGATGTGCCACACATCCCGCTTCCACACCCGAAAGAGGGTCGCCAGTTGTTTGGGGTCGGTGGGACGCGCCAAATGCTGCAAAATATTCGCCAACACCCCGGCGGTGCTGCGGGTGGAGCTTGAGCTATTGAGCAATTCCACGAAAGGGACATCCGCCTTGCGTAATTCCGTTGCCACATCATGCCCTTTGCTGTTGCGGGCAACCAAAATGGCGACGGTACGGTCGGGGTGCAGTTCCAGCCACCGTTTCACCGACCGGACGACCGCTTCCAGTTCTTTGTGGGGGGAAAATTTATTTTCGGGGAAGTAGATTTCATCCGGTTTGTCGGCGGGATTGGGCTGCGGGTCGCCGGGGGG
>CAZMXX010000016.1:0-20446 GCA_964570315.1 uncultured Anaerolineaceae bacterium
AAATTTAGAACATCTTTGCGGTTCATTCCGGCACAATGACAACTCGCAACACTCAACGGGGAGACTACCCAAACGTTTCAGGTCACAGAAATCCGACTCCCCCGGTCGGTTTTCTGCACGTGGATGTGTGTCGGGAACGCGCTCTGCAACTCCTCGATGTGGGTAATCACAATAATTTTTTCAAACTCATCCTGAATGGCGTTGATGGCTTCCACCAGCCGTTCCCGCCCGCGTGCGTCTTGCGTGCCGAAGCCTTCATCCATCACCAGCGTTTGCAAACTGGTGCCGGCACGGCGCGCCAGCAGTTTGCTCAGGGCAATGCGGATGGCAAAATTCACGCGGAAGGCTTCTCCGCCGGAATACAGCTCGTAATTGCGCGTGCCCAGCTCATCGGCGATGCGGATGTCCAGCGTTTCCACCGTGTTTTCGTTGGTTTTGGTGGTGCGCTGGGTGACGAACTGCACATTCACCCGCCCGTCGGTCATCCGAGAAAGAATCTGGTTTGCTTCCTCCTCCAGTTCGGGGATGGCATGTTCAATCAGCAACGCCTGCACCCCTTTTTTCCCAAACGCGCCCCGCAATTCTTTATATAACGATTGTGTTTCCCGCAATTCAGCCAGCGCCGCTTCCTTTTTGCCCACTTCTTTCGCCACATATGCCAAATGGTCGAGCTGTTGGCGCACGGCAACCACCGCATCCCGCGCCTGTCGCTCCTCGCGCTGAAGGCGGGTTACGGCGGCATCCGCCTCGGTGAGCGCCTGCGTCACAGCAGGGAGTTCCGCCGTCTCTGCCGTCAGCGTCGCCACCTTTTCGCGGTCGGCGGCAGTTTGCGCTAGCAAGCGTCGGTATCGTTTTTCCTCCGCCTCCAACTGCGCCGATGCATCCGCCAGCCGTTGGCGGGCACTCTGGAGCGTTTGCCATTCCTGCTCAAACGCTGCCAGCGATGCCACTGCATCGTCGGCGGCTTGATGCGCGGCTTCATCATACCCCAATGCCGCCTGTTTTTCCATCACCGCCGCCAGCGCCGCCGCTTCCGCTTCCGCGAATTTTCCCGCCGTCAGCCGCCGGGAAATCTCCGCCAGCGATGCCGTCAGCGATGCCAACGTTTCGGTGGCACTTTCCGCCTGCGCCAACTGCTGGGCAATTTGCGCCAGCTCGCCATGCACCGCCGGTTTGCGGCGCAGTGTGCGTTCAGTTTGGGCGATGGCGGCTTTCAGCGTTTTCTGTTCCGCCGCAATCGCCTTCAGCCGTTCTTTATTGGCGCGGAAGCGGTCACCGCGCGTTTTCCCGTCGGCGGAAAATTGCGCTCGCACTGCCGCGCGGTGGTCGTCGTTGAGCGGTTGGGTGCAGACGGGACACATCGACCCCGCTGCCTCCAATTGGGTGAGCCGGGCTTTGATGGTGTCCATCTCGGTTTTCAATTGCTTGTTTTCGGTGGTGCGTTCCGCGCTTTCCGCCGCCAAATCTGTTATTTTTTGCCGATATTCCGCCAGCGTTTTTTCAGCATCTTCCAGTTCCGCCACCGTTTTTTCCAGTGCCGCTTGTTTCTCTTTTAAAGCGGGGATGGCATCAATGCGGGTCTGCAAATCCGCCTGCCGTGATTGCAGCACTTTTTGTTCGGTTTCCAACTGCGTCCGCGCCCGCTGGATTTCTTTCTCCAGCCGGTGCTGTTCGCGCGTCAACTGCGACATCTCCGACAATCGGGCGACGAAATCGGCTTGTGTCTTTTTCGCCGCCTGCCAGCGTTCATAGCCCGCTTCAATTTCGTCTTTGCGGCTCATCGTTGTTTCAAACGCGGCGATATTCTTTTTCAGCCGCGCAATCGTTCGCGAAAGGTCGTCAATTTCCGTTTGCGACTGCGCCAAACGGGTGCGCCAGTCTTCCAGTTGGCGATGTTTCAAATCCAACTCTTTGTGACGCCGGCGGATGTCGTTCAGCGCGGTTTCCGCCGCGCGCAGCGACTCGTTCAGCTTCAATGCCTGCTGTTGGCTGGTCTCCCATTCCTGCCGCAGAGAGGTTTCCGCCGTCAAATCCTGCTGCATCTGTTCAATTTGTGCCAGCGCAATGGTAATTTCCTGCTCAAAAAAACGAACTTTGTCGGCGGCGCGTTTTTCGTACACTTCATACACGCCCAATCCCAGAATATCCGCCAGGATTTCCTTTCGCTCGGCGGCGGTTTTGGTGGTGAATTCATCGGCGCGCCCTTGCAGCAAAAAGGCGGAATTAATGAAAGTGTCGTAATCGAGACGCAGCAGGCGGTCGATTTTGGCTTGCGTGCCGCGCACCCCGCCTTCCGACAGCGTGCGCCAGTCGCCCGCTTCGGGGATGAAGGCGTGCAGATGCACTTCCGTTTTCCCCCGTTTGCCCATCTTGCGACGACGCAGCACCCGATAGGTGGTGTCACCCAGCAGGAAAGTGAACTCCACCGACATTTCGCTTTCCCCCAGATGGATGAGGTCGTCATCCTGCCGGGTGCGCGACTTGCCCCACAACGCCCACGTAATGCCATCCAGCAGCGAGCTTTTTCCCGCGCCATTTTCGCCGGTCAAACACGCCACGTGCAAATCGGAAAAATCGAGCGTCTCCGGCGTTTGGTATGCCATAAAGTTGTGCAGAGTCAATTGTACGGGAATCATCGTTTCAAGTTCCGGGGTTGGGGTTCAGGTTTCAGGTTTTAAGTTTAAGGTTTCAGGTCTCAGGTTTCAGGTCTCAGGTTACACTGCCCCGAAATAAATTTCAGGGCTGAAAGCCGAAGCCGACTTAAGTCGGCTTGAGTTCTGAGCCTGAACTTTAGTTCAAGGCGATGCCTTGAGACCTGAGACTTTAGCCTATCACTCATCCAGCAGGTAGACCGGCTCTTCATAATAGCGCACGTGATGATTTTCTATCAGCGCGTGTACGGTATCGTTCAGCCACGCCGATTTGATGGTGAGCGGTTCATCGGCTTGCAAGCGTTCCAAATCGAGATTGAGGCGCAGTACCCGCCCCGAAACCACCATGCGGGTGATGCCCGCCGGTACGGTTTTTCCGATGCTGGAAATTTGCAGGATTTGCTCCACCGTGAATTTCGGGAAAACAATCAGCGCGTTCATTTTGGGATATTCAATCATCGCTTCGTGGAAATTATCGGTGCGGGTGCGCGCCACGCTTGCCGCCGCGATGTATTTCGCCACATAACCGTTCAGCGCGTCCAAACGACTGCCGTCGGGCGCCGCCCGCACCACACAGGTGCGAAAATCGGGCGTGACCACATAGCAGATGCCGCCCAATTCCATCATACTGTCTTCGATGTAGTTGGGGTCAACTTCCACGTGCGTCACTTCGGTGCATTCTTCCGTGAATGCCAAAAATTCGTCGGCGGTCATCTCTTGGATGACATGATTCCACGTCTGCGCTTCCACCTGCGCGTCTTTCAGCGAGACAACCTGCGCCACCAAATGCGCGAAGCCCATCTCTTTCAGTGCGGTGACGCGGGTCGCACCGTCCAGCACCACGAATTTTCCCTCCCACTCGGCAACGATGGGCGGGTTTTTCAGGATTTTCTCGGTTTTCAGACGGCTCACCAGCCGGGAAACGCGGCTGGGGTCAATTTCTTCGTGGGGGAAAACGTTGTCCAGCGGCAAAATGTGGAGCGCCAGCGGATTTTCAACAGACACGGCGGTCAATATCGCGGTGATTTTATCGGCGACGGTGATGGCGGCGGCTTGTTGGGCGTCGCTGGTGCTGGCGGCGATGTGCGGCGTGGAAATCACTTTGGGATGCTGAACGATTGCGCTGTCCACCGCCGGTTCTTCGGCGAACACGTCGAGCGCCGCGCCCGCCAGCCGTCCGCTGTCAAGCGCCTCCAGCAGAGCCTGTTCATCCACAATGGAGCCGCGAGCGGTGTTGATGAGATACGCGCCCCGTTTGATAACCGCCAGTTCGGTTGCGCCAATCATGCCCACCGTTTCCGGTTTGAGCGGCACATGGATGGTCACGATGTCGGATTGTTTCAGCAAATCGAATAAATCCACCGCCGAGACGTCGCCCTCCAAATCGAGTTCGGGGGTACGGCGGCGCTGGTTCACCAGCACGTGCATCCCGAATGCCAGCGCACGGTTCGCCACTTCGCGCCCGATTTTGCCGAAACCGATGATACCGAGGGTTTTGCCGTACAAGCCGGTTCCCAACAGCGCCGATTTTTTCCATTGCCCGTGTTTCAGGCTGTAATCGGCTTCCGGCAAATGGCGCGCCAACGCCAGCATCAGCCCCATCGTGTGTTCGGCGACGGCGCGGGTGTTGGCGTCGGGGGCGTTCACCACTTCGACGCCCCGCGCTTTCGCCGCCACCACGTCCACATTGTCCAGCCCCGCGCCCGCGCGGGCAATCACCTTCAGTTGTGACGCGGCGTCCAATACCCGCTGGGTCACTTTGGTGGCGCTGCGCACCACAATCGCGCTGAAATCACCGATGATGGCGCAGAGTTCATCTTCGGTCATGCCGGTTTGCACAACCACGTCAAAATTTTCGGAAAGGATGTCAACGCCGACATCCGCGATTTTATCGGCAATAAGTACCTTTTGTTTGCCCACGGTATCCTCCTGAGAGCTAATGAGATAGTTTTGTTTTGGGGATGCGCCGCATCTGAAACGCGCGGCAACAAAATCAACACAGAGATTGTAACGATGAAATGAGTGTTTGCCAATTTTGTAATTGTCATCATGGCTATTTTGTGATACACTTGTACGATGAAAATTATGGTAGCACAAGATATTCTTTTGAGAAAAGAAGGCGGGTCAACATGAGCCATACGCCAGCCCCCAATATAGTATTTATTGTTTTGGACACCCACCGTTTCGACCGTATTTCGACCTACGGGTACAACCGCGACACCACGCCCAACCTCGACGACTTCGGCAGACAAGCCACCGTTTTCGAGAACGGCATTTCCACCGCCCAATGGACAATCCCCTCACACGCGGCGATGTTCACCGGCGAATACCCCACCACCCACCAAACCCTGCAAGCCCATCACCGGCTCGACAGCCGCATCAAAACCATTGCCAGCCACCTGCGCGAACACGGCTACAAAACCATCGGGTTCTGCAATAACCCGCTGGTGGGCATTTTGGACAACGGCTTGCGGCAGGGGTTCGATACGTTTTACAATTACGGCGGCGCCGTCCCTTCCGTGCCGAAATCGTCATCAAAATTGCCGAAACTGCTGGATATGATGTGGGAATGGTACACCCAGCAGTTGCGGAAACTCTCGTACCCCATTCAGAACGCTTTTGCCCGCTCCGACTTCCTCTTTCAACTGTCGCTGCACCCCATTTTTGTGCCGCTGTGGTCGAAACTGGCAAACTTCAAAGGCGATACCGCCCGCAGTTTGAACGATGTGCGGCAATATCTGGATGCGCACACCCGACACCACCCGGAACAACCGCATTTCACCTTCATTAATCTGATGGAGCCCCATCTGCCCTATGCCCCACCGGACAACTTTGTAGACCGCTATGCGCCGTATTTCAAAGAGGAAAGGGAAGTCCGCGACTTCATGCGGCAGTACAACTCGCAAGCGTTCCGCTGGCTGTTACCGCTGCAAGAACGCTGGAAACCGATGCAGTCGGCGGTGTTGAACGACCTCTATGATGCTGAAGTCGCGTATCAAGACCACCTGCTTTCGCCCATATTGGAATTTCTGACCCGCGACGACGTGGCGGAAAATACGCTCACCATTATTGCGGGCGACCACGGCGAAGGGCTGGGCGAACACGATTTTATGGGGCACTCGTTTGTGGCGTATCAGGAATTGGTACACGTGCCGTTGATGGTGAAGTTCCCTCAAGCCGCCGGCAAAGGCAAGCGCGTGAGTGAGCCGGTCTCCACCCGCCGCATCTTCCACACCGTGCTCGACGCGGCGGGCGTCCAAATTCATGAAACGGAAACGCAACCCGCCACCGACGTCAAACACCTCAACCTGTTGCGCACCGTGCAGGGCAACGACCCCGAACATGGCATTGTCTTTGCGGAGGCATACGCGCCGAACACCTTCCTTTCGATGATGGAAGCGCACACGCCGCAACTGATTGACTCATTCTACTGCCGTCTGAACCGGCGGGCAGTGGTGCAGAATGAGACCAAATTGGTGCGCATCGACGGCGTGCAGGATGAATTATTCAACTTGAACACCGACCCGCATGAATTGAATAATTTGGCGGCGGAAATTCCCACCATCGCCGGAAAATTGGCGGGGAAACTCGATGCGTTCATGTCGCAAGCCATCGCCCGCCGCCCCGACACGTGGCAAACGAATCACTCGCTGGAATTGGACGACGAAAACCTGATGGATCAACTCCGCGCATTGGGATACATTGAATAATCCCGCGCTGAAATTCTATACACAAAAGGATGCACCATGATTAACCCAATTTTATACACCATCAACCTGGGCAGTTTTCAAATTCCCATCCGCTGGTACGGGCTGCTCATCGTCACCGGCGCGATAGCCGGGGCGGTGTACGCCGCATGGTACGTGAAAAAACGCGGCTTCAACCCTGACATCGTTTGGGATGCGATGATTTGGCTGCTGATTTCAGGTATTTTGGGGGCACGCATCTGGTACGTGCTCAACGACATCATCGGCGGAAATCAACGTTATCTGCAAAACCCGGGTGAAATTCCCAAAATCTGGGAAGGCGGATTGAACATTCTGGGCGGGGTGGTTGTCGCCGCGCTGGCAGGATGGTATTACACCAAAAAATACAACATCGATTTCTGGCTGCTCGCCGATGCCGCCGGTCCCGCGCTTTTGCTGGGGCAAGCCATCGGACGCTGGGGGAATTTCATCAATCAGGAATTGTACGGACCGCCCACCAAAGTGCCGTGGGGCATTCCCATTGATGCCGTCAATCGTATTCCGCCGTGGAACGATTTGACCCAATTCCCGCTCGAAACCACTCGTTTCCATCCCACCTTCGCCTATCAAATGATTTGGAATTTGTTGTTCTGGGGATTAATTTTCTACTTGGCGGCACGGCTGGGGAAAAAATTCAAACCCGGATACGCGACCGCCATCTGGCTGATGGCAGGCGGTGTGGGGCGCACATGGCTGGAACTCTTCTTCCGCCCCGACCAACCTCGCTTTTTCAACACCCCCGTCAGCACGTCGTTGATAATCTCCGTGCTTTACGCGCTCGCCGGATTGTTCATCTATCTGGTGAAAAGCGGACGGATACAGGTCGGTTTCATGCAACCCGCCGGCGACGATTACGCGCGCATTGAGACACGCCGCAAACCGGCGGGTCGTCGCGCACCGCGCAAAAAACGGTAACACGCATCCAAAAGGGGATATGTTCGCGTTGAACATATCCCCTTTTTTTGTCACCGTTATTTCTTCAGGCTTGCGCAATTGACAATTTTCAGCCACGAATTTTCACGAATTACACGAATGCTCATTTTTTCAGCCGTTCATTTTGCCGCTGCGCCCACGATTGCCCCAAAAAGCGCGCGCTAATCGCCCCCTACCCGTCGCCCCCTTCACTGGCGACCATCACATCACATGCGTTCGGCTCGCCGATGACCACCAGAATGTCGCCCTGCCGGATGAGTTCATCGGCGGTGGGCAGGGTGATGACCGTATCATTGCGGCGAATGGCAACCACCACCACCCCGTATTTCGGACGCAATTGCGATTCAATCAACGTGTGCCCCAGCAGATTCTTCGGCGCTTTGATTTCCACCACGCTGATATTTTTGTTCACCTGCATATAATCCAAAAAACCGGTGGACGACAACTTCCGCCCCAACCGCACCCCGGCTTCATGTTCCGGCAAAATCACATCATCCGCGCCGACTTTCAACAGAATTTCCCGCTGGGTGCGGGTACGGGCTTTGCAGATAACCCGACGTACGCCCACTTGACGCAAAATGACCGTCGCCAGCAAATTGCTTTCAAAATCCGTGCCGATGCAAATGACGCCGGTGTCGAAATTCCCTGCGCCCAATTCGATGTACGCCTCGCGGTTGGTGGCGTCCATCTGCACCACGTGCGGCAGCGTATGCGACAATCGCTGCACCAGCGCGGGGTCGGAATCGATTGCCAGCACGCTGTGTCCGCGCTCATGCAGCAGCGTCGCCAGACTGGAGCCGAAACGCCCCAACCCCACCACGATGAACTCGTTCCGCTTTTGCGGCGAATGGGCTTTCCCTTTTTCAAACAATCTTTTGGAGCCTTTTTGAATGGTCATTTATCTCTACCCAATGATGATTTTTTCTTCCGGATAATATACCTGCGTGCGCCGCGAGCGTTGCGCCAAAGCCACCACCAGTGTGAGGGGACCCAATCGCCCCCAAAACATGGTAAAAATGATGAGCGCGCGGCTGATTTGGTTCAAATCGGCGGTGATACCGAGCGAATAGCCGGTGTTGGAAAACGCGCTGATAACCTCAAACAGCACCGGCACAATGCCCCCACCGTCAAACATTAATATGGAAAGTGTGACCACCAGCACCAATCCCGATGACACGGTGACGATGGCAGTCGCTTTTTGGATGGTTTCCAGCGGCAGGGTACGCCCCATAATCCGCACGTCGGGATGCCCCTTCACGTTGTTCCACAGGGTCACAAAAACCACTGCCACGGTGGTGAGTCCGATGCCGCCACCCATCGACGCGGGCGCGCCGCCGATGAACATGAAGACCATCAAAATTAATTGGCTGGCTTGCCCCAACTGGTCAATGGGCAGCAGGGTGATGCCCGCCGTGCGGCTGGAAACCACCGTGAAAAACGCCGCCAACACGCTTTCGGCGGGGGGCAGGGTTGCCAGAAAATCGCTGAAGAAAATTTCGTCAACCAGCAAAACCGCCATCCCGATGAGGGTCATCACAATCATCAACGGCAGGATGAACTTTGTGTGCAGCGAAAGCCGTTTGGTTTTCGGAAAGGTCAGCAAATCGAAAACGGCGGTGATGCCCATAGTGCCGATGGTGATGAGGATTGCCATGGTGATGCTGGCAATCGGGTCGGCGCGGGTGGCGATTAAATTGGGGTCGTCCGTGCCGTGAAACAGGTCGAACCCGGCATTGCAGAACGCGGAAATGGAATGGAAGATGGCATAATATGCCGCTTTCGCCGCGCCCATATCATCCCACCAAGTGAAAAAAAGAATCACCGCGCCGATGAATTCAATCCCCAGCACCACCAACACCACCGAGATTGCCAAATCCATGATGCCGTGCGAGCGATGCACGCCCATCGTCTGGCGCAGAATGATGCGCTCCCGCATTGCCACTCGCCGCCCGATGAGCCGCAAAAAAAGCACCGAGATGATGACGAAGCCCATACCGCCCACCTGAATCAACGCCAGCACCACCACCTCGCCGAAGGTGCTGAGTCGCTCCACCGTGCTGACCACAATCAGCCCGGTCACAGTCACCGCCGAAGTGGAGGTGAACAACGCCTCCCGCCAATCGAGTGGCACACGGTTTTGGGTGGCGATGGGCAGCATCAGCAGGATGGTTCCCACCAGCACAATCAGCGCAAAGCCCGTTATCAAAATTCGCGGACTGCGGTCTTGCGAATAATCATGCACTGCCGGATTTCTGGGGCGACCGTAGGTCAAAGTGTGCCTCTTTCCCGTCATCATACTGTCAAATATCCCGCATTGAAAGCCCGATACGCCCGCGCTCCGCGTCCACCTGCATCACCCGCACCTGCACCACATCCCCCACACTGACCACTTCGTGCGGATTTTTGATGTACCGGTCTGCCATCTGCGAAATATGCACCAATCCATCCTGCTTCACACCGATGTCAACGAATGCGCCGAAATCAACCACATTGCGCACCGTTCCCTTCAGCACCATCCCCGCTTCCAAATCATCCATCGAAAGGACATCGGCGCGGAGGAGCGGCGCAGGGAGGTCGTCGCGCGGGTCTCTGCCCGGTTTCGCCAGCGATTCCAGAATGTCCGCCAGCGTCAGCACCCCCACATCCAGCACCTCCGCCAGTGCGACCAACTCGCGTTTGGGCTGGCGGCGCAACGCTTCGATGCGCGCGGGCAGGTCGGGTTCATCGCCCGCCGCACCCAAATAATCGAACAGCCGCTCCACCACCGGATAGGATTCGGGATGGATGAACGTATTGTCGAGCGGGTTATCGCTTTGGGGGATTTTCAGGAAACCAATCGCCTGCTCGTATGTTTTCGCGCCCAACCCTTTTACTTTTTTCAGGTCGCGCCGGTTTTTGAACGCGCCGTGCGCGTCCCGATGCGCCACAATCGCATTGGCAACCCGTTTGCTGATGCCCGCCACATAGCTCAACAGCGACGCGCTGGCAGTGTTTACGTCCACCCCCACATTGTTGACCACACTTTCCACCACCGCATCCAGCCGTTCCCCCAGCCGCTTCTGGTTCACATCGTGCTGATACAGCCCCACGCCGATGGATTTCGGGTCGATTTTCACCAATTCCGCCAACGGGTCTTGCAGGCGGCGAGCAATGGAAATTGCGCCGCGCATGCTCACGTCCAAATCGGGGAACTCCTGCCGTGCCAACGGCGACGCAGAATAGACCGACGCGCCCGCTTCGCTGACCATCACATACGCCCCGCGCCCGGCATCGCGGATGACTTCCGCCGCCAATTGCTCGGTTTCGCGGCTGGCAGTGCCGTTGCCAATTGCCAAAATATCAGCTCGATAGCGTTCCAGCAGTTGTTTCAATATGTCTTTTGCCGCCGCCCACTGCTTTTTGGGCGGGTGGGGATAGATGGTGACGCCCTGCAAAAATTTGCCGGTGGCGTCCACCACGGCGGCTTTGCACCCGGTGCGGTATCCGGGGTCAATGCCGATGACCACTTTTCCCTTCACCGGCGCCTGCAAAAGCAGATTCTTCAGGTTCACGCCAAAATTATTGATGGCATGCTCGTCCGCATCCACCGAATGAATTTGGCGCACTTCCCGCTCAATGGACGGACCGAGCAGGCGTTTGTAGGCATCGGTGACGGCGAGTTGCAACTGGTCGGCAAATGCGCCGTCTTTGTGGGTAATGAATTGACTTTCGATTTTGCCCAACACGGTGTCCGTTTCCAGCTCCAATTTCACCTTCAGCACGCCGTCGCGTTCCCCGCGATTGATTGCCAGCAAGCGATGGGGCGGCAGCAGATAGAGCGGCTCGCGGAAATCGTAGTACATTTCGTAAACGTGACGGGGGTCTTTGGCGGCGGCATCGGTGGTGGCTTTGGTCACCAGATACGCCGTCGCGCCGGTGAACTCCCGCACGGCGGCACGGATTTCGGCGTGTTCCGCCACCGCTTCCGCCAGAATGTCGCGCGCGCCCGCCAGCGCGGCTTCAACGTCCGGCACATCCTCCGAGAGGAATTGCGCGGCGAGCGCCGGCAAGTCGCCGCCGCTTTGCGTCCGCAGCGTCTCTGCCAGCGGTTCCAGCCCGCGTTCACGAGCGATGGTGGCGCGGGTGCGTCGTTTGGGTCGGTAGGGCAGGTAGAGGTCTTCCAAAACCTGCATCGTCTCCGCCGCGTTGATTTTCGCCGCCAGTTCGGGGGTCAACTTCCCCTGTTCGGCGATGGTTTTCAAAATCGTGTCGCGCCGCTCGGCGAGTTTGCGCAGGGCGGTCAGGCGTTCTTTTATCAGCCGCAATTGTTCTTCGTCCAGCCCGCCAGTCATTTCTTTTCGGTAGCGTGCCACAAAAGGGAGGGTGTTGTCGTCGTCAAAGAGTTCAATCGTGCGCTGAACCTGCGCCGGGCGCAAGTTCAGTTCAGCCGCAATTTGTTGGGGAATGGATTGCATAGGTGAAAGCAGTATCCTTTTCAAAAATTTATCGCGCATTATACCCGCAAACACGGCAAATGGTCAATATTCGCGCGCGGGCGGGGTGTGTTTCAGGGGAAAATTCGCCACCGTGTTTGCAAGCGCGCAAGGATTTCGCCTCGAATTAAAATTCAAGGCTCAAAACTTAAGCCGACTTAAGTCGGCTTGGGCTTTTAGCCCGGAAATTCATTTCCGGGTTAAAGTTCACCCCAAAACTGAAATGCCCTCGCGCGCGGGCGGAGTGTGTTTCATCTTTCTGCTCTGTGACCTTAGCGGCTTCGCGGTGAATTCAATAACGCCCAAGACCGCGCCGGAATGAACCGCAAAGCCGCAAAGCAAGTCAAGTTTCTCTTTGTTTTCCACCTTTTTGCTTTGTGCCCTTAGCGGCTTCGCGGTGAATTCAATAACACCCAAGACCGCGCCGAAATGAACCGCAAAGCCGCATTCGTGAAAAATTATGCGCACATTTGTTTATTGTGGATTTCAAACTTTTGTGGTACTCTGGACATGTATCTTTCGCCAAGGATGGCTTAACGGAGAAATTATGCCGATTGAAGTTATTATCATCGCCACGATTCTGCTGCAAACCTTCGCCGCCATCCTTGCTTTACGCCTCATTGCCCTCACCCACAGACGCTCGGCATGGCTGCTCCTTTCCGCTGCCATTGTACTGCTGGTTATCCACGATATTGTCGCACTGCATTTTTTCAGATATGCCACTTGGTCGGGCGAATTAATTATGCTCGCCATTGCGCTATTGTTGACCGCCGGCGTATGGCGCATTCATGACACCTTCAAACAAATCAAACACACCGAAGAAATGGCGGAGATGGGTAAACACTATTACCAAAGCCTCTTTACCAACAACCGAACCGCGATGCTGCTGATTGACCCCGCCGACGCCGCCATTGTGGACGCCAATCCCGCCGCCTGCGATTTCTACGGCTACTCCCACGCCGAACTCACCCGCAAAAAGATGAACGACCTCAGTACCAACTCTTCTGAGGATATTTTCAGCAACATACACCGCGCCCGAACCAACACCCGCAATTTTTTCATCATCCGGCACAAGCGAGCCAATGGCGACATCTGCACGGTAGAGGTGTACTGCGGTCCCGTGAGCATTCAGAACCAGCAACTGCTGTATGCGACCATTCACGATATTACCGAGCAAAAGCCGGTCACCGCCTCCCTGAAAGAACTCAGCTACCGCAGCCAGCAAATCTTGAACACCACCGCCGAGGGCATTTACGGACTGGACACGGAAGGCAACGTCACCTTCATCAATCGCAGTGCGGAAAAAATGACCGGCTGGGGCGATGCCGAACTCATCGGCAAACATCATCACTCACTGGTGCACCATTCCCACGCGGATGGCACGCCCTACCCCTCCGAAGATTGTCTCGTCCACCATACCATCCGCACCGGCAAAACCCATTATGTGCGCGATGAAGTTTTCTGGCGGCAGGATGGCTCATCGTTCCCGGTGGCATATACCAGCGCGCCCATCCGCGATGAAACGGGAAATATCACCGGGGTGGTGGTCTCCTTCCGCGATATTTCCCGCGAACGGGAAGTGGAACAGACACGGGTACGGCTGGAAACCGTCATCGAACAAGCCGCCGAAAGCGTGGAAATCACCAACACCGATGGCATCATCGAATACGTGAACCCCGCCTTCACCGATATAACGGGCTACAGCTACCGGGAAGCCGTCGGACAAACCCCTCGCCTTCTGAAAAGTGGCAAACATCCTGAAGAATTTTACCGGCAGTTGTGGGAAACCATCACCGCGGGCAAAGTGTGGCGCGGGCAATTCACCAACAAAAAGAAGGATGGCTCGCTCTTCACGGAAGAAGCCACCATCAGCCCCGTATTCAACGAGGCGGGCGAAATCATCAATTTTGTGGCAGTGAAACGGGACATCACCACCGAGCTGGAATTGGAAAGCCAGTACCGGCAGGCGCAAAAAATGGAGGCGCTGGGACGGTTGACGGGCGGCGTGGCGCATGATTTCAACAACATTCTGACCGCCATCAACGGTTTTGCGGAACTGTTGCTTGCCCGCCTCGGCGATGATGCCACCAGCCACCGATACACGCAAACGATTCTTGAATCGGGGGAACGCGCCGCCGATTTAATTCGGCAACTGATGGTCTTCAGCCGGAAAAATGATGCCTCGCCGCAGCACACAAACGCTAATACCGTCATCCAAAAAATGGGCAACATGCTGGAACGGTTGCTGACGGAAAACATTACGCTCTCCACCGCGCTGAAAGCGAGCGCCGCGGACATTCTTATTGACCCCACCCAGTTGCAACAGGTTATCCTGAATTTGGTGGTCAATGCCCGCGACGCGCTGCCGCATGGCGGGAAAATTTACATCGGCACGGAAGATGTGCATCTGGACAGCGAATTTGTCGCCACCCACTTCGGGGCGAAAGAAGGTCCGCATGTGTGCATTTCCGTGGTTGACAACGGTATGGGAATGAGCGAGACGGTGCAGGAACGTATCTTCGAGCCGTTTTTCACCACCAAAAGCCCGGGGGAAGGGACGGGGATGGGCTTGGCGACGGTGTTCGGGATTGTGACTCGCTACGGCGGCACCATTTGGGTGGATAGCGAACTGGGCGCGGGGACGGAATTCAAGATTTATTTCCCCGTGGTCACCGAGGCGGACGGAACGAATCTGCCGGCGACCAATATCCCCGCCCGACTCGCCACCTCGTCGGGTGTGTCAATTCTGGTGGTGGAAGATAACAGCCTCGTGCGGGATTTAGCCACGAAAATCCTGACGGAAGCCGGGTACACCGTCATGTCCGCCGGTAGCGCGGAGGACGCGCTGGAATTGTCGTTGTCGGCGGTGGATCTGCTGTTGACCGATGTCATCCTGCCCGGCATGAATGGCAAAGCGCTGGGCGCGCTCCTCTCGGAAACCTATCCCCATCTGAAAATCGTGTATATGTCGGGTTACACCCATGATATTATCGCCCGACAAGACGAAGTTGAGCCGAATATCGCATTGCTGGAGAAGCCCTTTTCCGCGGCATCGCTGCTGACGCAAATTGCCCTCACGCTGGGGCGTTGAACGCCGGAAATCAATAGCTCCGCCCGCGCAGACAGACGTACAGCTTTTCCACATCCTGCGAGCGCACAAATGCGGTGATGCTGTCGTGCGATTGAAAGACCGTGTTCCCGTGCGGAATCAGCATGCGCCCGTCCCGCCGCACCGAAACCAGCAGACACGCTTCCGGCAACCATTCCGAAAGTTCCCCCAACGATTTCCCCACCGCGCGGTCGGCATCGGTCAGCGTGATGTCCACAAATTCCGTGCCGTCAATATTCCGCAATTGAATGCGCCGGGCGCGGTGCTGAATTTCCGCCCGCCGCGAAATTGCCATATTGTACGCCCGCACAATATCCGATTGCCGAATCATCCCCAGCAGATGGTCGGGGTCAGCCCGCGAAACCACCGGCATCCGCCCCAGCCCGCGCCGGCTCAACCGGGTGAGCACATCGCCCATCGTTTCATCGGGGTACGCCACCAGCAGCCGCTCGCGCGGCACGGCGATTTCCGCCACCGTGGTGCGGCGGGGCATATTTTTCGCCACTGCGTGGTCGAGGTCAGTGATGGTCACAATGCCCCAGACCTTTCCGCGCTTGTCCAGCACCACCAATCCGTGATGCCGGGTGCGCGAAAACACATCCGACAGTTCCGACAGGGTCAAATCAGTGGAGACGGTATCAACGTCGCCGCGCATCACTTCTTCCACCAGCACCCCCTGCATCACATCCACATCGCGCCCGCGCCGCAGATTGATGCCGCGCCGGGTCAATTTCAGCGTGTAGATGGATTCCCCTTTGAGCATTGCCTGCGCCAAAAAGGTCGCCACCACCACCGAGAGCATCAACGGCAGGATGATGCGGTAATCTCCCGTCAGTTCAAACAGAATGATGACCGCTGTGATGGGCGCATGTGCGGAGGCGGCGAAGACCGCGCCCATCCCCACCAGCGCATACGCGCCCGGCGGTCCCGCAATGCCGGGGAAAAGCACATGCACCACCACATCAAAAACGCCGCCAAGCATTGCCCCCATAAAAAGGGCGGGGGCGAAAATCCCGCCGGAGCCGCCGGAACCGAGCGTCAACGTAGTGACGATGAGTTTCAGCACCAGCAAAACCAGCAGGGTGGTGACATTCAATTGGTTTGATAGGGCTTGCTCGATGACATCGTAGCCGACGTTGAACACCTGCGGCTGGCGTTCCCACTGAATCCCGCTGAAGAGGGGGTAAAGGAGGGCGATTATTCCCAGCGCCCCCCCGCCGACGGCGGGCTGTATCCATTCCGGCACGGCTTTCCACTTGGCGAACACGTCTTCCGCCCAATAGAGCAGGCGCACAAACAGCACACCCACCAGTGCCGCAACAATCCCCATCGCCAGATAAAAAACAAATTCCCACGAACTGTTCAAACCGTATTCTATGGGCACGGCGAAGGCGGGGACATCGCCGAAGACTGCCCGCCCGATGGCGCTCGCCGCCACTGCCGAGATGACCACCGTGCCGAAACGCTGCACACTGAATTCCCCCAAAATCACTTCCAGCGCGAAAATCACCCCCGCGATGGGCGCGTTGAAGGTGGCGGCGATGCCGCCCGCCGCGCCACACGCCACCAGATTGCGCACGCGGTCATCGGAAAGGTGGAGTATCTGCCCCAGAGTGGAGCCGAGCGCGGAGCCGATTTGCACGATGGGACCCTCTCGCCCGACCGAGCCGCCACTGCCGATGGAGAGCGCGCTCGCCAGCGATTTCACCAGCGCCACCACCGGACGGATGCGTCCGCCGTGCAAAGCGACCGCTTCCATCACTTCCGGCACGCCGTGCCCTTTGGCTTCACGGGCGAAGAAGTACACCAGCGGACCCACCATCAATCCGCCCAATGCCGGAATGATGATGACATACGTGCGCCCCAACTGCGTCGCCACAGACGGGAACCAATCGTAACCAATCCAACCCACCAGTTTGATGAGGTATCGAAAGCCCACTGCGCCCCAGCCCGTGCCAATGCCCACCACCAGCGCGGTCAGCAAAAGTACAAGCTCCGGCGGAAGTTGCCAGCGTTCGATGATGGCGGTCAACCAGTAGAAGGGCGCGCGTTTTTTCAGCGGCGGCGATGGGGTTTGAAGGGTCATCTTTTGTCCTCATCCTTGCAAGCAAATTATGATGCAATTTTAACATTAAAGCGGCAATCTCCACAATCTTGTGGGCGATTAAAAAAAACGGGTGAGACGACGCAGGTCATCTCACCCGTGGTAGAAGGAGGGAAGATTATACTTTTTTGACCGCAATGCGCTTGACCGATGATTGTGCGGCTTCGGTCTTCGGCAGGGTCACGGTCAACACACCTTTTTTGAATTTCGCTTTGATGCGGTCGGCATCCACTTCGCACGGCATCGGAATGGCGCGATGGAAGGAGCCGTACATCCGCTCCATGCGGTAGTAATTTTTGTGTTTTTCTTCTGTCTCAGCTTTCTTTTCACCGCGAATGGTCAACACATCACGGTCAAAAGTCACGTTGATGTCATCTTTATCCAGACCGGGCAGTTCGGCTTCCACGGTCACCGCTTTGTCTGTTTCGGTGATGTCCACGCGCGGGGTGAAACCCGCCATCGTCCGTTCAAACGGGGTGGACATCCCCAGCGGATAATCGAAGAAAGTATCGAACAATTGATTCACCCGTTCCTGCAATGTGTAAAACGGATCTTCCGGTTTGTGAACCACCATGCGCTTTTCATCGCGTTTCCAAGGGATTAAATCGGTAATTGCCATTTGATTTTCCTCCTTTCAGCAATATCTCAAGCGCAGTTGCAGGTTTTAGGCGGCTTTCACGGCGATGCGGCGCGTTTTCGCGGGTCCCGCTTTGGGGAGCAGAATGTTCAGCACCCCGTCTTTCACCGTCGCCGAAATTTTTTCGCGGTCAATTTCATCGGACAGAGTGAATTTCCGCTCGTAATCGCCGACTTCATATTCCGCAAACGCCAGGCTGTAATTGTCGGGTTTTGCGGCGTCCACATAACCGTACAGACTCAGCACGTTTTTCTCCAGCGTAATGTCAATGGCGCTTTCATCCACGCCGGGCATATCGGCAATTACGTGAACCGCGTCATCGGTTTCATAAATATCCACCCGCGGGATAAACGCTTTCCCGGAACGACTGCGCTCCGTGCCTTCCAGCACTTCCACTTCTTTTTTCCCAACTTCTTGGAGTGTATTTTTTGCCATTTTTCACCTCCGCATTAATTCCGAGTTTCCATTCAGGCGGTTTTCACTGCGATTTTGCGCGGTTTATCGGCTTCTGCTCTGGGCAGTGCGATGTGCAAAATGCCTTTTTCAAATACGGCTTCCACGCTGTCGGCATCCACAGTGAAGGGCAGTTTGATGGAACGACTGAATTTGCCGTATCCCCGTTCGCGGCGGTGATAGCGCACATCGCCGTCCGGGGCGTCCGATTTCCGTTCCCCGCTGAGGGTCAGGGTTTCGCCCACCACGGAAATTTCGATGTCGTCCGGGTTCATACCGGGCATTTCCGCGGTAATCACGCCCCCTTCGTCATTTGTCCAGATGTTCATCGCGGGAAATCCGGGCGCAACATTCGGCAGAAATTCGCGCGCCGTGGCGGCAAATAACCGCTCCATTTCCCGTTGCAGGCGCTCAATATCGCGCCAAGGTGAACCGAATTCATAGCTTCGCCAAACCATTGTTACTGACCTCCTTACTTTTGGTAAAGTAACTGATTTGATTTAATTTACGCCATTAATATATGGCGGAAGCATTAGATTTTCGTTATCAAAATATTAAACTATCGTTAGAAAAAGGGGGGGCCAAATTGACTGCCGGAAATCATTCGCCGGTAGGGACAGAGCATTGCTCTGTCCCTACGCAAAACAAACACGGGTATTTGCTTTTCATCCGGCGAATGTCGTAACTCCGTCGCCCGGTTCTTCGGTCGGGTCATCGGGGGTTTCCGTCGGTTCCGGCGTTTCGGTGGGGGTTGCGCCGGGCGTGGGCATCATTGTTTCTGTGGCGGTGGGGGTAATGGTGGGCGAAGCGGTCGGCGCGGCGGTGGGCGTTGGTGTCCCGGTTGCGGTGAGCGTTGCGGAGGGGGTTATCGTCACCAACGGCAAATCGGGAAGCAACGTCCCCTTTGCGTCGGGAGTCTCCGTCTCCTCCGCTTCCGGCGTCTCGGTTTCGTCCGGCGTCTCGGTTTCATCCGGTTCCGGCGTTTCGGTGGCAACGGAAGTTGCGGTCGGTTGCGGCGTTTCATCCAACTCCGGCGTTTCCGTCGCGGAGGTCACAGGCGTCGGGGTTTCCGTCAGTTCCGGGGTTTCCGTCGGCGACTCGGTGTGAGTCGGGGTCGGTGTGACGGTGGCGGTATGGGTGGCGGAATTGGTCGCCGTCGGCACAGGCGATGGCGTTGCGGTGGGTGTGACGGTCGGCACAGGCGATACGATGACCGGCAAGGATGTATGCGTGCCGGTCGGTGTTGCCGGTTCACGGGTCGGAGAGGCGGTCATGGTCGCCGTTTCCGCCGTGCCACCCGGCGAAAGATTGCCGGGCGTGGGCGTAACCACCGGGGAGAACCAACGCTGTCCCAGCACAACCGTGATTGCCAGCAGGAAAATCGCCGCGGTTGCCCATGCAGTGCGATACCAAATAGGAATGATAGATTTTTTCGGGGGTTGAAATGCGGCAATACTGTCTCGGAACGCCTGCCGTCCCGTTAAAAACGCTTCAGGTCCCAATTGTGGCGGGGGAACCTGATACAATGCGCCAGCCATTGACAGAAGGGGGCGCAATTCCTCGGCATATGCCGGATATTTCCGGAGACATTCCTCCAGCGAAGCACCCGCTTCCATTGCGATGATGCATTCATCCAAGATGGCTTCAAAACTCATTTCTTCTCCTCAGTCGGCATAAATCTCGCCAGAGATTCCAACGCGCGATGTTGCAATGATTTCACCGCGCCTTCGCTTTTGCCAATAATTGTGCCGACTTCAGCATTACTCATACCTTCAAAAAATTTCAAAATAATCACTTGCTGCTGCGTAGGGGTCAACGATAGGATGGCATCATACAGCGCTTCATTCATTTCCAGCGTTTCAGCCAGCGCCGATGGTCCCGGCGTATCGTCGGTGATTGTCCAATGACGTCTGCCCAATGGTTCCTGATTGATTTTGCCGCGTCGGCGATAGTGGTCAATCAGCAAATTCCGCGCCACCTGATACATCCAGGCAGTCAGCGATTGCTTCGATGAACCTTTGAACGTGTGCATGCGCTGCAAAACGCGCTCGAAGGTTGAGGCAAGCAAATCCTCCGCATCCTTCCGGGTCTTCACTCGGAAAAGCAAGAACCGAAACAGTTTATCGGCATACAGGTTGTAAAGCTCCTCTAATGCCCAGCGCTCGTATCGTTGAGCCGCCGTAATAACCTTTGCAATGTCAGTGTTGCGGGCAACATGTGGCATTGTTTCAGTTCCTTAATATCATAGACGGAAAAGAATACCAAAAGATATGGTTACATTTATGCTTGGACTTTTGACAAACCGCTTTAAAGGAACGGTCAAAATTTGATAAAAATAAGG